>PWSB01000105.1 GCA_003563375.1 Actinomycetota bacterium
GGGATAAGGCTTCAGGAAGATGGCAAAGACGACCAGAAAAGGACAGCCGGCCCCCAGCAGGCCATAGAGGACGGGGCGGATTTCTTAATAGTAGGCCGTTCAATTACAGGAAAAGCAGATATTGGGGAAGCTATAGATAGATTTTTACAAATATTGAAAGGGTGATATAAAAAATGATAAAGGTAATAAAACAGAATCCCAATATAAATGTACTGAAAATGATGGAAAAATCGGGAGCCGTACTTGAAGGCCATTTCAAGCTTACCTCAGGATACCACAGTGCTCATTACCTGCAATGCGCTAAACTGCTACAGCATCCAGACCTTGCCCATATACTGGCCGATGAAACCAAGCATGTGCTTGGGCAGAGTGTCGATATCGAAGGGATCGATATGGTCATCTCCCCGGCAATAGGGGGCATCATATTCGGCTACATGCTTGCTTACAGGATAGGCACAGATATGATCTATGCTGAGAGGAAAGGCAACAAGATGGAGCTTAGGAGGGGATTCGGGATAGAAGAAAAAAGCAAGGCCATTATAGCAGAAGACGTTATCACCACCGGGGGATCAGTAAAAGAGGTGATGGAAATCTGCAGGCAAAACAGGGCTGAAGTCATAGCAGTCACCAGTATTGTAGACCGTTCACAAGGTGTTGATTTCGGGGTCCCTTACAAGTTTCTGATCCAGCTGGAGATCGATAATTTTTTACCCTCAGAATGCAGCATGTGTACCGGGGGCGTGCCCTTGGATATCCCGGGAAGCAGAAAATGATCTTATTGCAGATTGAAATTGCCTCATTATTAGGTATACTCTTATAAGTCAAATCTAAGAAAGGCAGGCTATGTCTTTGAATAATTTAAACCCATCGACAAGAAAAAAAGGGCTAATAAAAGCAAGACAGATAAGAAAAAACAGGGCAGAAATCAAGAAAAACCTAAAACAGGGCAATATCGACTTGAAAACTGTATTTTCTGACCAAAAGATATTCAGCCAGGTCTACGGGATGAGGATCGTAGACCTTATAAGCTCTCTTCCCGGCATAGGAAGGGTAAAAGCGGAGAACATAATGTCAGAAAAGCTGGACATAAGCCTTGTAAAAAAAACGGGGGGGCTGGGCAAAAGGCAAAAAGAGAGGTTTTTTAGTCATTTCAGGATAGGTTAGAAAATATGGCAAAAGGAAGACTTTTTATTATATCCGGGCCTTCAGGGGCAGGCAAGAGCACCCTTATAAATGATGTCCTAAAAGATCTTAGGGATTTTGAAAAATCCCTATCATTTACCACCCGGCCTATCAGGGATAATGAGAAGATGGGAAAGCATTACCGCTTCGTCTCTCAAAAGGATTTTAAAAAATTAATAGAAGAAGACAAGTTTTTGGAATGGGCGTCTTATTGCGGGCATCTTTACGGTACACCCTCTGAATCTGTGGACAAGAAACTAAAAGAGGGCAAAAACGTCATATTAGAGATAGACGTGCAGGGCGCTATGCAGGTAAAGGAAAAGGTAAAAGACGTCTATATGATATTCATCACCCCCACCTGCCTCTCAGAAGCCAGGGAGAGGCTTAGAAGAAGGGGGACGGACGTCGATGAAGAGATAGAAAAACGGATAGCAGCCGGGTCAGAAGAGATGGAATCTAAAAAATACTATGATTGCATAATCGTCAATAATAATTATAATGAAGCTTTGTTAAACTTAAAAGAAGAACTAAACCGGGAAAAAGGGAGGTAGGAGCTTGTCTAGGATACCATATGTAGATACTTATATTAAAAAAATAGATAATAAATATACCTTATGTATAGCAGTAGCAAAAAGAGCAAGGGAACTTGGGACCTATTTTTCTGCAAAAAGGAACATGGAAAGGGTAAATGTAGTCCCGCCTCTGGTAGATATAGAAAGCAGAGACCCCTTAGAGATCGCATTAAATGAGCTAAAAGAGGGTAGCTTAAGTTATATCAGGACTGACAGACAATAGATGTCACAAATAAAAGGAAAAAAAATCGTCCTTGCCGTAACCGGCTCAATCGCTGCCTACAAGGCAGCCTATTTATGCAGTTTGCTAAAAAAAAGAGGTGCGGATATTTATCCGGTCATGACCCCGAATGCCACTTTTTTTCTAGGGCCTGCCACTTTAAGCTCTCTAGCTGGAAACAAGACCATAGTAAGGCAGTATGAACAGGGTGAAAAGATATACCATATCTCACTTGCCCGAAGCGCGGATGCCGTGGTCATAGCCCCGGCCAGCGCAAATACAATATCAAAGCTTGCCAGAGGCATCTGTGATAATTTTTTGACTACCACTGCCCTCTCCGCAGATTGCCCGGTACTCATAGCGCCTGCTATGAACCATAGGATGTACCTGGAAGATTCTGTTAGGGAGAACATAAAAATACTGAGCGGTACAGGAAAATATTTGTTTATAGGCCCCCAGACAGGAGACCTTGCCTGTGGAGAAAAGGGTTTGGGCAAGATGTCGGAACCCGAGGCTATTGCAGACCGGTTATGTTTTCTGCTGGTTCGCGGAAAAGACCTTGAAGGCAAAAAGGTGCTTATCAGTGCGGGGGGTACCAGGGAGTATATAGACCCTGTAAGGTATATATCGAACCTCTCCAGCGGAAAAATGGGAGCAGCCCTGGCAGAAGAAGCAGCCTTTAGGGGTGCGGATAGGGTAGTCCTGGTCACTGCTTCCGGGGAGCCCAATTCGGGCAGGGTTGAAAAGATCAAGGTGCAGACCTCAAAAGAGATGAAAGAGAAAATGCTTGATTTTTTTGATGATGCAGACATCACAATAATGGCTGCAGCTGTATCAGATATCGTACCTGAACAAAGTTTTGACTACAAGTTAACCAAAAAAGATGATATATTATCAAAATTAAAATTTAAACTTAACCAAAATATATTAAACATTTTGGCTTCGGAAAAAAAACCGGGGCAGCTTCTGGTTGGTTTTGCTGCTGAATACGGATTGGATATGGAAAATGTCCAAAATAAGAAAAAAAATAATATAGATGCGGTCATAGCCAATGATATATCCAGAAAAGACTCCGGGATGGGAAGCGAATACAATGAGGTTACTATGCTTATCGGTGACGGCCGGGCGGGAAAGTTAGAAAAAGCAAAAAAAAGGATCATAGCCAGAAAGATCTGGGACAGCTTGATCGAAAATCTTATAGACAAGGGAAAGACTTAAAAAAACAGGGGGCAAACATGTCAAAGAAAGGTTCTTACTTATTTACATCGGAATCAGTAACTGAAGGCCATCCGGATAAAATGGCTGACCAGATATCGGATGCTATTCTGGATACGATAATCGTTGACGATCCGAAATGCAGGACAGCCATAGAGACTCTTTTAAAAACAGGGCTTGTAGTGGTAGCTGGCGAGGTTACTACCGAGACCTATGTAGAGATACCGGATATAGTAAGAGAGACCATAAAAGAAATCGGGTATACCCGCGCAAAATACGGTTTTGATTATGAGACCTGCGGAGTCGTGGTCTCCATAGGCAAGCAGTCTCCAAACATAGCCCAGGGAGTAGACAAGGCTTATGAAGCAAGAAAGGGCAATGGTTACGAGGATGAGATCGACTACCAGGGCGCCGGCGACCAGGGCATGATGTTTGGTTTTGCATGCACAGAGACAGAGGAATACATGCCCCTGCCGATTCTTTTGGCCCATAAGCTCGCACATAGGCTTTCAGAGGTGAGAAAAGCAGGAATACTCCCTTATCTTAGGCCGGACGGAAAATCCCAGGTTACTGTAAGATATGAAAACGGTAAGCCCCTTCATGTGGAGACTATTGTGTTATCGACCCAGCATGCTCCGGATATAGACATCGAGACCCAGATAGCCCCGGACCTAAAGGAATTCGTGGTAAAGCCCATTATTGCTGATGAGCTGCTTTCAAAAGACCTCAAATTATATGTCAACCCAACAGGAAGTTTTACCATTGGCGGCCCCATGGGTGATACCGGCCTTACCGGAAGGAAGATAATCGTGGATACCTATGGCGGTGCAGCAAGGCACGGCGGAGGCGCTTTTTCAGGGAAGGACCCTTCAAAAGTAGACAGGTCCGCGACCTATGCCGCTAGACACGCGGCAAAAAATCTTGTAGCAGCAGGCGCAGCGGACAGGCTGGAAATAGAGATAGCCTATGCGATAGGCGTGTCCCATCCTGTGTCCATCATGGTAGAGACATTCGGCACCGAAAATGTGGATACAAACAAGATAGAGAAAGCAGTACATGAGATATTCGACCTGAGGCCGGGGGCTATTATAAGAGATCTTGATCTTCTGAGGCCTATCTATAAGAAAACAGCCAAATATGGGCATTTCGGCCAGCATGACAGGGATTTTACATGGGAAAAGCTGGATAAGGTAGAGGACATAAAAAGCCTGCTGGGATTAAAATAAGCTAAATATTGCCCATGTATGAATAATAAAAAAAGATACGCTGAGGTTATATTAAGCACATCCAGCCTGGAGCTGGACCATCCTTTTGATTATATTATCCCTCCAGAGCTTTTTGGAGACATACGTGTAGGGACTGTGGTCTTGGTGCCTTTCCAGTCCAGGCTGGCCACAGGATATGTGGTCAGGCTGAAGAGACAGACCGCTATAGAAAATGCCCTGTTAAAAGAAATAAGGCAGGCAGTGATAAGCTCCCCTGTCTTTAGCAAAGAGACCCTAAAACTTATATACTGGATGTCCTTCTATTACCTGCAGCCTGTAGGCAGAACAGCAAGCCTTTTCCTTCCTCCGGGGGGGCAGGTAAAAACAGAAAAAATATGGGTCCGGAAAGGATGCAAGGCAGAAGATATCACATTTCCCGTTGCCCACCACAAGATACAAAAAGACAAAAGTCTAAAGAAAAGGATAGAAGGCCTTAAAAAACAAGGGCTGGTGGAGGCCGCATACAGGCTCTCAAAACCCAAGGCAACCTTAAGGTATGAAGATATTGTCCACATAAACAACGGCAATGTTTTTGATATAAAAGATATAAAAGGGCCTGCCCAGAAAAGGATTCTAGAATATCTTCAAAAAAACGGCCCTGGCCCCAAGAGAAAAGTCCTAAAAGGTTCAAGCGCAAGTATTGCCAGCTTAAGGTCGCTTGCCCAAAAAGGAATATTGCTCATAAAAAAAGAAAGGGCAAAAAGGGTTTTCAGGTATGAGGCAGCTTGCGAAGATGAAAGGCTTCAAGCAAACAAACACCAGAAGATTTGCCTCCAAGAGATCCGGAAAGGGCTTGCCGGGGGCAGGTTCTGTGCTTTTCTGATAGAAGGAGTTGCCGGCAGCGGAAAGACAAAAGTATATATCGATGCCTGCAAAGAGGCCGTAAATAGAGGAAAGAGGGCATTGGTTCTGACCCCGGAAATATCACTTACCCCCCAGCTTTTTTCAAGGTTTGAAAGTGTTTTTAAAGAAAAGGTGTGCATATATCATTCGAATATGGGGACCGCTGAAAGGTATGAGAGCTGGATGGGCATAGCAGATGATGAATACCAGATCGTCATCGGTACCCGTTCTGCTGCTTTTACCCCCATAAAGGACCTGGGCATAATAATACTGGATGAGGAGCATGACCCCTCCTATAAAGAGAGTTCAAAGGTCAGGTATAATACGGGGGATGTGGCAGTCAGGCTGGGAAAGATTTTGAATATACCCGTAGTTTTTGGAAGTGCTACCCCTTCTGTGACCCTAAGATACAGAGCAGAACAAGATGTTGATTTTACCCTGTTGAAGATGCCTGAGAAAGCAAGTTTTTCCTTTAAGGTCCAAAGGGAGGCCATCGACCTAAAAAAGGAGCCCTTTGACCAGAACCCGGTGGTATCCAAAAAGCTGCACAAAGCCATAAGAGAAGAGATAGATAAAAAAAATAAGGTCATCGTCTTTTTAAACAAGAGGGGGTACAGCAATTTTATTATATGCAATTCTTGCGGCTATGTCCCTAAGTGCCCGGCCTGCAGCCTTTCCTTTAAATACCACATAGGCCCAAACCTGCTGCTCTGCCACCATTGCGCAAAAGAGATAGCTTTTGAAAAAAAATGCGCTAAATGCGGCAAGGAGAACATCCTTTTGAGGGGTACAGGGATACAGAAGGTGGAAAGGCAGCTAAAACTGAGGTTTGATGTACCTGTGTACAGGATGGATTCAGATTCAACCGCCAGAAAAAAATCACACCAAAAGATATTAAACAGGTTCACTTCTGTATCGCCTTCCATACTGCTTGGAACCCAGATGATAGCAAAGGGGCTGGATATAGAAGATGTCACCCTGGTGGGAATAATAAACTGTGACCCTATGCTGGAACTGCCTGACTATCATATGAATGAGAGGGTCTATCAGCTTATCTGCCAGGTAGCAGGGAGAGCAGGCAGAAAAGCCAAAAAGGGGAGGGTGCTGCTCCAGACTTACAACCCCGGCCACGAGGTAATAAAATGTTTTCTTGATGGAGATTATGACAGGTTTTATTCAATGGAGTTAAAAAACCGGAAAGAACTTTTCTATCCTCCTTTTTCTAAGGTTATAAACATAATAGTATCAGGCAAAACTGAACAAAAGGTAAAGAAGGATTGCATGAATCTATTTACAGAAATAAATAAAATAATTAAAATGGAGGATAATCTTTTAGGGCCTGCTCCGTCGCCTTTTTACAGGATTAACCATTTCTACAGGTGGCATGTTATAATTAAAACCGCCAAGGCAGAGAGGATGATTGCAAGGCTGAACAGGCTTGTAAAAAATTTTAAAAAGGATGAAGCAAGCAAGCTTATAGTGGATGTAGAGCCTGCCTGGATACTTTGAGGAGGAAGAGTCAGTATGGCTTTGAAAAAAATAAGAGTGCTCGGAGACCCGGTTTTAAGGGAAAAAAGTGTGCCCGTAGAAAAAATAGATGAAAGAATTAAAAGCCTGGTAAAAGATATGATGGATTCCATCAACTCTGGATATCAGCCGGGTGTTGGTTTGGCAGCACCCCAGATCGGGGTCCCAAAAAGGGTTATAGTGGTTAACTATGGCGATAAGGTCGAACCTTTTATAAATCCCAGGCTTAAGATAGAGGACAGGAGCCAGGAGCAGGAAGAAGAGGGTTGCTTAAGCGTGCCTCACCTCAGGGCAGAGGTAAAAAGGTACAAGAAAGTAAGGTTTACAGCCCAAAAACTAGACGGCCAAGAGGTCGAAATAGAGGGGGAAGGCATAATTGCAAGGATCTTCCAACATGAGATAGACCACCTTGATGGACTTCTGTTTATAGACAGGGTCGACAGGAAGACAAAGAGGAAACTGATGCTGGAATACAATCAAGATGAGCAACAGGAAGGATAATATGATATGAACCTGCTATTTTTAGGATCTTCGCCTTTTTCGGTGCCTTTTTTAGACTACCTTTATTGTTCTACACATAATATACCCCTAGTCATCACCAACCCTGATGCCCCGGCAGGCAGAGGCAAAAAAATGAGACCCAATCCTGTAAAGGTAAAGGCCCTAGAGCTTGGTATAAGGGTGATGGAAATAAATGGGATAGACAAACAGGTAATAAGGTCGCTTTCCATGGAAGAATTGGATGCCGCCGTAGTGGTTTCATTCGGTATTATACTGCCAGAAGAATTTCTTAATATCTTTTCCGGGTTATGCATAAATGTCCACCCCTCCCTGCTGCCTAAATACCGGGGCCCTACACCGATCTCCAGTGCTCTGGAGAATGGAGACCAAATTACTGGAGTCTCTATAATGAAAATGAGCCCCAGGATGGACGCAGGCCCTCTTTTTTCCCAGATAAAAATAGCGGTGATGCCTGAAGACAATCTAGGCAGCTTAAAAGATAAGATGATAAAAATGGGAAGGGACCTGCTGGAGACAAACCTTATGCTCATAGAGGATGATAACATGGCTACATTTGAGCAAGATGAAAGCTATGCCACCTATACAACCTTGATAGACAGAAAAAAGCTTAAAATAAACTGGGAGGACCCTGCAGAAAAAATTGCAAACATGGTAAGGGCTTACAGCCCAGACCCGGGATGTTTTTCATTTTATGAGGGCCAAAGGATAAAAATCCTTAAATCCAAAGCAATCCAATGGGAAGATGTCCAGGATTTTTTGCCAGGAAACATAGTAGGGACCAAAAACGGTCAAGGTTTCTTTGTTTTATGCGGCAAAAACAGCGCCTTATCTGTGGAAAAATTGCAACCTGCAGGCAAAAAGCCTATAAGTGCTGTTGATTTTTTAAACGGTTACAAGCTGAAGGTCGGAGACAAATTTGAATGAAGAGAATGAACGCCTTATAGCATACCGCATAATCAAGGATTATCTGGATTCAAAAAGACCCTTAAAACAAATAATAGACAAATGGCTTCCCGGCTCCATGCCAAGGATCAAGCGTAACTTTGTCTACAACCTTGCAAAAGGGACAGTGAGGCACCTGCTTTTTCTAGACCACGGTATTGCAAAGTTTTCAAAGCTGGATATGGGCAAAATTGACCAAAATCTATTATGCATACTGAGGATTTCATCCTACCAGATCATGTTTATGGAAAAGGTCCCCCCGTATTCGATCCTAGACCAGGCGGTAAGGCTTGCCAAAAAGTCTGCCCATCCCAAAACCGCAAGGTTTGTAAATGGCATACTGAGGAATATGGCAAGAAAGCCGGACCTAAGGGGCTGGCTCTGCGCAGGGATAGAAGATTCAGGAATTTCATGGGAACAAAAATTAAGCCTGAAACATTCGTATCCCCGGTGGATAGTTGATTACTGGTCAACTTATTACGGACC
>PWSB01000045.1 GCA_003563375.1 Actinomycetota bacterium
AATTTTGTTCTCAATTGACCCCAAAAGTCTTTGGGTTACCTGGGCTTCTTTTACTTATAAATAGCTGCCTAAATCTGCAAACAGATAAGATTGATTTATAAGGCCTGACTGCTGATCATGCCAATTGCGCCCATAATTCATATCTTCATTTAAGTCCTTATTGGTTAAAAATTATAATATCTTAAAACTGCTAAAATCCAGCTGTTTGACCCTTTTAGCTTTATTTTGATATATTGGAGATGTCTTAGGACGAAGGCAACTTTTAAGGACAAGCTGAACGCTGCAGCCGAAAGGCTGTTGCCTCTAGGCAAGGACCCTGAAAGAACCGATAAAAGTCCTAAGAGCCCCAAGATACAGAGTAGCCTAAGGTTAAATGGCTATGGTGAAAAGTAACTTGGGGTTTTCTTTTTCTTTTAATTTTCGGAAGTTGGAATCTTAATTTTTAATAAGATAAGATTGACATACCATGAAATATTTGGACCAGTCAACTCTAAAATTATTTACATATTTGCTTTTCGGTAACAAGAAGTTCCCATTGGTTTTTTTTGACAATGAAGGAAGAAAAAATATTTTATCTGATATTTCTAACCTGGAACTTGAGAAATTATTCTTGTTTAAAGTAAATTTTTTTTATTGCCTAGACAATTTTAAAAAATTTTCAAAAAAATATGGATCTATAAAATATATGAACAAAAAAAAGGCCGTAAGAAACCTTGATAAAATAATAAGGTCACTGCTTAGTTCGAAACAAAAGATAGATCTTTGGGAGCTATTAAAAATTAAAAATATTTATGCTGAATTTTATCTTATCACCAAAGCGCTTGATATCCATATCAATAATTCCAACAGGGAAAAGCTTAAAAAGTTTACCCATGCGTATTTAGAGGAGTACAAAAGGGATAGATTGAAGAATGGAGGCTTCTATCCTTTTAAGAAAAACCTTTTAGAAAATGCTGATTTGTTAAAAGAATATTTTATCTATCAAGGAAAAGACTTTGTCCTTGACCTTTCCATGAAGAGAAATATGATTGGAAACAAAAAGTATAATAAGAAATTGAGGTTAATAGAGACTCTATTATGCCTTATGGATTCAAAATACATCAATATAAACGGCTGCAGGCTTAATGGCATTCAAATACCCACAGAAGATAGAAGGTCTATATCCCTTGATGTAACTATGTACGAAAATATTTGCAGCATAAACAGTTAATTGGTGATTAGACCGGTTTAGCACGCCGCCTTATAAATATCTCATCTACCATTGACCTGTCAGAAAGCCCGAGCATATATATTACAGTCTTTGATATATCGGAGGGTGGTATCAAAACAGACTTATCCAGATCCGGTCTTGCAATGGATATCATATCAGTGTCTACCCCTCCGGGGAGTATTACTGAAACTGATATATTATGCTCCTGGGCCTCTGCAGCAAGAGATCTGGTAAGTCCAATAATTGCTTGCTTGCTGGCAGTGTAGGCGGTCTGGTTAGCATACCCTTTCAGGCAAGCAGCACTGGACATATTTATTATATGGCCGTTCTTCTCTTTGATCATCATTTTTAAGGCTTGCTGGCAGCATAGGAATACCGCTCTTAGGTTTATCTGCATGATCTTATCAAAGTCTTGCATGGAAAAATCGACCATACTGCCGAAAATCCCTATACCGGCATTATTTATGAGTACATCCAGCCTTCCGAATCTTTCCCTTACTATCTTAAACATGCTAAGTATATGTTCATCACGGGATAAATCCGCCTCAATACAATGAGCTTTCCCTCCCTTTCCCTCGATCTCTGCTTTTAGATCATCTAGAAGCTTTTTTGTTCTGGCAGCCATGGCCACAGTTGCCCCCTGAGAGGAGAGCGAAGTACATAGATCTTTACCAATTCCTTTGCTGGCACCTGTAACCAGAACTATTTTATCTTCTAAATCCATATAACATCTGTGTTTTTTACCAATTATAATTAAATTTAAAGATTACATGAAATCATTTTGTGATATTTCTTCTGATCTTGCTTTTAGTATGAATTCGTCTTCATGCCATTTGTTTTGGAATAATTTTTTAAGCAGCCTTGAAGAGCCTTTTATCTCAACCAGCCTGATCTTCTTTCCTAAGATCCTGGTTAAAAAATCAACCATTTCCCTGGCATAATTTCTATGTTTCTCTTCCAAGTCATTATTATCTATAAGAAGGACCCTGTTATAATTCCTCATCATCTGTACTATAAGGTACTTCGAAGTCTCTTGGTCTACCTTCCTTATGCCGTATCTTTCCTTATTTCCTATCCATTCTGCAGGTATCTTATCTTCTTGTCCAGTGTTCAGCAAATAAGCCCTGTAGGGGTCGCTGCCATACTCGATCCATCCCCTACACAGGTAATATGTGGCAGGATCTTTTTTAAACTGTTCTACATATTTTTCTCTGGAGCCCAGAAAAAGGCTTATACAGTCGTCTATTTTGGGTATAATTATCTTATGTTTATCTGACTTTAAGCCTACAACACCATTACTGCATAAACCATATGCAAGTATTATATTTTCATATTTATTATCAATTTTATCTATTTCCTCCTGGAGCCGGTCCCTCATCCTGTTTGGCTTATCATGCAAATGTTGTTCCAAAAATATTAAATCTAAATTATCTTCAGGTAATTCTTTTTTTAAATTCTGCAGTTCACCCCTCATGACATCACAGACTATAGCTATATTTTTCATAGGACCCCGTCTTTTTTATTAAACATTAAATATTATAATTTATGGTTTTGATTTGTAAAAGCCTTAATTTGCTGTGGAAACATTGCTGTACATGAAATGGAGGATTACTCCCTTGGCTACAATGATCAAGGAAGGAGAAGCCATAGAAGAGAAAATCAAGGAACCACTTACACGAGACCCTTTTTAAAAAAATATTGCATATAAATATAGAGTGATGGTAGTATTCTATTGGCTAAAAATCTGATAGAAACTATTTCTATTATTTAATTTATAAGATTATGGAACAACAACAGAAAACCCTTATACTCAATGGGAACCTCAGGAGGCTTCTGTTTCAATTCTCACTCCCTTCCATCACTGGCATGGTGGTCGTAGCGCTTTATAATTTTGTAGATACACTTTTCGTTGGAAGATGGGTAGGCCCATTGGCGATAGCAGGCCTCACCATAGTGCTTCCGGTAATGATCTTTATGATTGCTATCGGCCTGCTTACAGGAGTTGGTGCAGCTTCCGTGGTCTCAAGGTCCCTGGGAAGTGGTGACGAGGAAAGAGCGCATTTTGCTGCAACAAACAGCATAATCTTAAACCTGGTCCTGAACATTCCAATAATCGGGTTGATATATCTTTTCATGGATAACATTTTAATATTTCTTGGGGCTTCGGCTGAAGTTCTGCCTTATGCAAAGGACTACCTTCAGATCATCCTTATAGGTTTTGCGTTCTACACCTTTTCTATAAATGGAAACAACCTTATAAGGGCGGAAGGCAAACCAAGAGCCTCCATGTATGCCATGCTGATAGGGGCAGGCTTAAATATCGCTCTTGACCCGATATTCATATTTGTACTGGGCATGGGTGTAAGGGGAGCTGCTGTGGCGACTGTAATAAGCCAGGTTGCAAGCTGCATATTTATCTACGGTTTCTTTTTTTCGAGGCAGAGCATATTCCAAATGAGCATGGTAAGGTTTAAATTGAAAAAAAAGATCATCAGGGAGACCCTCACTATAGGCACCCCCTCCTTTCTTATGGAAATAGTAGGGAGCATGATGTTTTTGCTGTTTATTAAGCTGGTCCAGAGATACGGAGGAGACATTTATATAGCTATTACGGGAATAGGTATAAGAATAGTAGACTTGATATTTATGCCCATCGTAGGCATAGCCCATGGCTTTTCTCCTATCGTGGGCTTCAATTACGGTGCAGAATTTTTCCCCAGGGTTAGGACCATATTGAAGGAGGCTCTTTTTTGGACGTTTATCATTGCCTCTACCGGACTTGTATTTATGGTGCTTTTCCCTGAGTTTTTGCTGGGCCTTTTTACCGATGACCCTGGCCTTGTAAGCAGGGGTGTGATGCCGCTGAGGATTATAGCTATCCTTTCTCCGTTATGGAGTTTTCCCATACTGGGAAGTTCTTTTTTCCAGGCAATAGGCAAGGCCTATCCTGCCTTATTTATAACCCTTTCGAGGCAGGTGCTCTTCTTTGTCCCTGCAGTACTGATCCTTCCTGTTTATTTGGGCCTATCAGGGGTATGGCTCAGCTGGCCGGTGACTGACGTGCTGTCTTTTTTGGTAAGTTTCGGCTTCCTTTACAGGGAAGTCAGGATTATCAGAAGGGAAAGCCTGCTTGGTAATATAAGGGGGTAGAATTAAAAATAACTTGGAGGGGGAGTATATGGATTTAGAAGGCTATTCTTACAGGACAAGTGCAAGATATGGAAGCAGGACATCCCTGATTATAGGGGAGGCCGGCATGACTGTAACAGGGCCCCGGATAGGGCCGCTAGCTTATAATTTGTGGATAGCCCTACAGGTGGTTTTACTTTTCCTTATTATTCCTGCTGCCGTATTTCCCATTGTCTTTTCTGCTTACTGGTATCTATTTATAATCCCTGGCTTGCTGCTGATGCACCTTTTGATAGGCGGGACTGGGGCCGCAGTATTATGGGAAGCTGCCAACCTTGCTTCTTTGGGAAAAGGCCAAAAGGGCGAGACCATAGTGATACCTTTGGAAAATATAAAGGATGTGAGTGTAGGCAAAGGATGGGCAAGGAATGGTTTGTGGATAGTGATCCCTTACGCGGTCCCGTTAGTAAATAAAGCTGCAGAAGGTTTTTGTGTATCCTTTGAGGCTCCACAGTTTGGGGACCATGGAAGAGAAAAAGTGTTTGCCTTTCATATGCAAAGCAGGAGGCAGGCAGAAAAATTAAGGGAAGCTGTCAGCAAATAACCCTATATCATTTTAATATATCCTTAAATTTTTGGCTGAATTTTTCCATCTTAGGCTGTATGACAACCTGACAATAAGGCTGGAATCTGTTTTGCTCAAAATATTTTTGATGGTAGCTTTCAGCAGGGTAAAATCTGTTAAGGGAGGTTATTTCAGTTACTATAGGATTGTTGAAAGCTTTTTCCTTTTGCAGTACTTCTATATAATCTCTGGCCTCCTTTTCCTGCTTAGGGGAAGCGGTCAAAATGATAGAGCGGTATTGGGGCCCCACATCGTTTCCCTGCCGGTTCGGAGTAGTAGGGTCATGGATATAGAAAAAAACCTCAAGCAGTTGACGGTAACTTATTTCTTCCGGGTCAAATTCTATCCTTACTACCTCAGCATGTCCGGTCCTGCCCGTGCTTACCTGCTCATATACAGGATCAGGTTCCTTGCCTGCGGAGTAACCAGGCTCAACATCTTCTACTCCTTTTAGCCGGCTGAAGACAGCTTCAAGGCACCAGAAACATCCTCCTCCAAAAACTGCGGTTTCCGAGCTCATATTTCCTCCTTGGTATTGATTCTATATCAGTGGCCCATTAATATAAAACAAGCTATTTTTTACATAATATTTTCTTTATTAAACCTTGGGGTCATAGGTCCTGTAAACCAGCTGTCCGCATGCCGCATCTATGCCTTTTCCGAATCTTTGCCTTTGAATGACTTCTATATTTCTCTGCCTGAGTATTTGGATGAACTTAGCTGTGGCACTCACGGAAGCCGGCTTAAAGATATCGTCACCATTGTATGGTATCAGGTTAACCATACACAATTTCCCTTTTAGCAATGCAGCAAGCTCTTTTGCATGTTCGGGACGGTCGTTTAAGCCATCTATGAGGACATATTCAAACATCACTTTACGGTTGGTCTGCCGTGTATAATAATTTACTGCTTCCATCAGGATTTTTAAAGGATATTTTTTATCTATGGGCATTATTTTTGACCTTAGTGCATCATTAGGGGCATTAAGGGACACAGCAAGATTTGCCTGAAACCCTATATGGGAAAAATCTTTTATCCTGCCTACAACCCCTGAAGTAGATACTGATATCTTCCTTGCGCTGATATCAAACTTATCCCTGCTATTTAGGATCTTGATGGATGATATTACATTTTCAAAGTTTAAAAAAGGTTCACCCATGCCCATAAAAACAACATTGTCCACAGACTGTCTTGGCCTTTTAAGCAGCCTTGAAAAATAAAGGACCTGGGCTGTGATCTCTTCGGCATCCAGGTTCCTTTTAAAATCAAGTTTGCCTGAATGGCAAAAAATACAGGCCATGCCGCACCCTACCTGTGATGATACACATACAGTATTCCTCTGGCCATGCTTAAGCAGCACAGCCTCTACAGTGTAGCCGTCAGAAAGCCTTACTACCGCTTTTACGCTGTCTTTTTTTTCTTGGGTCCGGGCTTCTATTTTTAATGGTATTTTCTTATTGAGCTCCTCCCTCAGTTTGATAGGAAGGCTGGTTGCCTGTGCCCAGTCCTCTATAAGTTCTTTATATATTGCATGCTCGGCCTGGGAAAGCCTATAGCCAGGCTCTTCTTGCAAAACATCCTTTAGCTTAGAATATTTCATATAAAATAGAATTAGCCGTTCTTACTCAAATAATATAATATTATAATACCAATTTATATATCCGACACCAAGGGATAGGGTTTGGCTTTTGTGAGAAAAATTTTTTGCTTTTTATTTATCATGTTCATGTCTTGGTCTTTTTTAAGTTTTGTACCAAGGATTGCCCATGCGTCTGAGGCCAAAGCCGTACACTTCTTTTTTTCTGAGGAATGTGATATTTGTTACCAGGAGCTTGATAAACTAAAAGAAATAGTAGAAAAAGAGCCGGGCCTCTATATCAGGACCTATGAAATAGGTAAAGATACCCAAAACCTGGAAATTTTGTTTTACCTTCTTGACCAGTACGGAAAAAAAGATCTTGATTTTGCAATACCCATAGTATTTATAGGAGATGATGTACTGATAGGCAGGCCAGGCCTGAGCACCGGGCTAAAGGCCGCTGTTGCGGATGCTTCAACGCTAAAATATGACCGTCCGGCCAGCCTAATAGAGGATTTTGGCGGCAAGGATCCGGGCATAAACCCGTATATAACCCTACCCGCTGTCATGGTATCCGCATTGATAGACTCCATAAACCCATGTGCGATCGCTGTCATTTTATTTTTATTAAGCGCCATAGTCTTAAATAAGGACAAGCGAAAGGCTGTCACTTATGGTTCCATTTATATAGGGACCATTTTTTTAGTGTACCTCGGGCTGGGCCTAGGCATCATCTACTTTCTGGAGAGTATAAGGATACCCTCCCTGCTTCTTTTGGTAATCGGTTCTGTCCTTGTAATAGCAGGCCTGGTAAGCATAAAAGAGTATTTCTGGCAGGGCAGAGGGCCTCAACTGGGTATCCCTTCACCAATTAAAAAAATCATTGAAAAAAATATACAAAAAGCAACCATCCTTTCCATGATACTGATAGGTATATTGATTAGTGTGTTTGAGGCCACTTGCAGCGGGGCTATTTATCTGGGGGTGCTTTCTTTGATTGCTACAAGGGGCCTTGATATTAGGACGGGGGGCTTGCTTGTGCTCTATAACTTTATCTTTATTATGCCTCTGCTGGCTATACTTGCCATATTTTACCTGGGATTGCCCATCAAAAAACTCAACCGCTGGCTTATACAGAAAAGGCGCAAGACATATAGACTGGTGGCAGGATTTATATTAATATTTTTAGGTATATACATAATAATCTTTTTCAAAGGCGGGCTATGACCAAATTTTTTAACTTGGCCTTCGCAGTGTTTTTTATTGCAGCGGTTTTTAGAGGCTGCGGCCCGGCTGCTCCGGCCTCTGGAGCAGCCGAGGAGGAAACTGCTGTGCAGTCTAGTCCCCATCTGGAAGAAATTGATGTAGACATGGCCTATAGTCTTTATGCTCAAAAAGGTGAGCAGTGTTTCTTCATAGATGTAAGGACCCTTCAAGAATACACAACAGGGCACATAGACGGGGCTGTAAATATCCCTTTAGCTCAGATAAAGGACAGAATGGATGAGATCCCCCAAGGTAAAAGTATCATCGTATACTGCGATGGAGAAGGTTGTGCAAGGAGCGGCAGGGCAGCCCGTATCCTCATAGAAAACGGATTCGGTCCAGTTTATGATATAGGCGGGGGCGGAATAATAGAGTGGATGTACAAGGATTATCCACATATAAGGCAATAGCATGCGGAAAGCTTTTTTTCTGTGGGAACTCCCGCAGCTTTTTTTGGCTTCGATTTTATATATAGCATACCGGAAAAAGATAATTAAGAGCTTTAAATATAAGCATGCTGCCGTATTTGTGGCAAAAGGGTTTAAAGGCGGTATTTCCTTGTCCTGGGTCATTATTATAAATCCCGCTAATTGGCAAAAAAAGATCATTACCCATGAATACGGCCACAGCCTTCAGTCCATTTTTTTAGGATGGCTTTACCTTCCACTAGTGGGCCTGCCTTCCATAATACGTTCTATTATATGGAAAAAATATCACCTTGACCCGAAAAGATATTTTTCTGGTTTTCCTGAAAACTGGGCTGACAGGCTTGGAAATAGATAAGGGCGAATTCGGGTCTTAGTAAAAAAAGGGCACAAAAAGTGCCCTTTTTTTCTTACATCATGGGAGGCCCTGGCGGCATGGCCGGACCCTTGTCCTTCTCAGGTTTCTCAGCTATTACCACTTCAGTGGTGAGCAGGAGACCTGCGATGGAAGCTGCGTTCTGTATGGCTGA
>PWSB01000197.1 GCA_003563375.1 Actinomycetota bacterium
GTAGAGATTGGAAAAGGTTTTAGGTCCGGCAAAGAGACTGGAACCAGATACCATGACGAGATATTCTACGGCCCAAAAAAAGGTTTCTATAGAGGGTCCAATAACTGCGGGGGGATTGAAGGAGGGATCAGTAATGGTTCGGACATAGTCATAGGAGCGGTGATGAAGCCAATACCCACCACGGAAAAAGGCCTCTATACAGTTAATATTAAAGACAAAAGCAAACAAATAAGCTTAAAGGAAAGATCGGATGTCTGCGCCGTACCTGCTGCCTCAATTGTAGCAGAGGCAATGACGGCCATGGTTCTGGCTACTGCTTTCCAGGATAAATTTGGAAAAGATAATATTGAGGAAATAAAGCAGGGTTACCAGAATTGGAAAAAATATTACCGAAGTATTTGAAATGGATTACAAAAATATATCCCTCATTGGCTTTATGGCTTCAGGAAAGACCACTGTGGGAAGGATTCTTGCAGAGAAAAAGAAGATGCTTTTCATAGACACAGACAGGGTCATAGAGTTAAAAAAAGGAGAGGCGGTTTCCGAGATATTTAAAAAATTTGGAGAGGACGCCTTCAGGGAACTTGAAAAAGAAGTTATTTCAAAACTTTACGGAAACTGTGATTGTGTGTTTGCGTGCGGAGGCGGAATTGTAGAGAGGGAGGAGAATATAAAAACTGTACGGGAAAACAGCCTGGTAATATACCTTAAGGTTTCTCCGGGCCAGGCAGTAGAAAGGATAAAGGATAAAAACCAAAGGCCCCTGCTCGATGTAGAAGACCCCGGCCTTAAAGCAGAGAAGCTTTTAAGAAGAAGGGAGCCTTTATATAAGGCTATGTCTGACATGGTGATAGAAACGGATTTTCTGGGGCCAGAAGAGGCAGCAGAGAAGATACTGGAAATGATATGATGAAAAAGATTTTAGCAAAAACATCTAATAGAAGATATCCTATATATATAAGAAGGGGTATATCTAAATCTGCATTGAAACTCATAAAGGGGATGTTTCCAGGCTCCCATAAGCTTCTTTTGGTTACCAATGACAGCATATATTCTATTTACAGGGAAATGCTGGAAAAAAATTTGGCATCCGGCGATCTTGAGTCTCACATACATACCATAAAAGAAGGAGAGACATATAAAAGCCTGGATTCCTCCAGGGAGCTCTTTGATGTACTGCTTAAACATAATTTCCACCGAAATGACTTAATCGTAGCTTTTGGGGGTGGTGTAATCGGGGACCTGGTCGGTTTTGCCGCTTCAACCTACCACAGGGGGACTAACCTGGTCCAGTACCCTACCACTATAATAGGGCAGGTGGATTCAAGCATAGGGGGAAAGGTTGCGGTAAACTACAGGGATACAAAGAACATAATAGGGACATTTTATCAGCCTCATATGATTATTATGGACCCCGCACTGCTAAATACTTTGGATGATTCTGAGATTGTCAACGGCCTGGGGGAAGTTATTAAATACGGCCTCATTTTTGACAGCAGGATACTTGATGCATTGGAAAAACTCGTCCAGAGGCAGGAAAAAATTTCCAGTATAACAGCCAGCAGGTTATTTGAAGATATCATTTATAGATGCGCAAGGATCAAGGCGGCAGTGGTAAGTAAGGATGAATTCGACACAGGCCACAGGAACCTGCTAAATTTCGGCCACACAATAGGCCATGCCCTTGAAAAAGCTTCTGGATTGACTGAAATAAGCCACGGGCGCGCTATAAGCTTGGGAATGCTGGTCGCTTTGGATATTTCAGCCGGGCTGGGCAGCCAAAACGCTGATTTAAAGAAAAGAATGGTCCACTTATATAAAAAGGTGGGGCTGCCTGCAAGGATAGCGGGCCCGGGGCCAGAACAGTTATTAGAGGCTGCCGGCTTTGATAAGAAATTTACTTCCAAAAAAAACAAGTTCGTACTGCTCAAAGCCTTAAACAGGCCATTTTTTTACCACGGTGTCCCGGAAGAGATAATCATCAATGCCATTAAAAAGAATATGGGGTAGGAACATGAAAAAGATATTGATAATAAACGGTCCAAACCTGAATCTGCTGGGGGGAAGAGAAGAAGACATATATGGGAGGAGAAGTTTTGACGAGGTCTATGAAGAACTTGAAACCTTTGCCTCCAAAAACAGGATAGACCTTTCTTACTTCCAATCCAATTCAGAAGGGGAGATAATCGACAGGCTGCATTCAGCTATCGGTAAATTTGATTCAGTGGTTATCAATCCCGGAGCGCTCACCCATTACAGCTACAGCCTGCATGATGCGATCGCAGCCTCCAAGCTGCCGGTTATAGAGGTCCATATCACAAATATCTATAAAAGAGGGGGCTGGAGGGCTAAATCGGTAATATCCCCCGCAGCAAAAGGGGTGATACTTGGTTTTGGGACAGATGTTTATAAATTAGGCCTTTATGCCGCGATCAATATTGGGGATTAAAGATATGCATGCACTGGGTAAAAAAATCAATGCTGTAAAAAGCAAGGCATGCTGCCAGAAAGGTTTTAGCTTAATAGAGGTTGTCGTAGCCTTGTTTGTAATCTCCCTTGTAACCGGAGTCGTGCTCCACAGCAGCATATTGGCTGTCAACACCAACAGGATAAACAAGACCAAGACCCTCGCATTGGCTTCAATAAATGAAGAAATAGAAAAGATAAGAGCCATGGACTATGAAGACCTCGGGCTGATAGGCGGAAACCCTGATGGGGTTATTGCTGCTGAGGCAATAAATGAAGAGGGTTTCTTGCTGACCTATGATATCAGATGGGCACAGGGAGAAGAAAGCTACAAGCAGGTATCGGTGACCGCATATAAAAAACCTATGATAGAGACACTGGAGGCTATTACAAGGGTTTACCCTCTAGAGGATTTTATCAATGGCGGAGATGCGGACAGCCTTTATCCTCCCCCCAGCAGCTTGACCATTGAAAAGATAAACGGCCAGGTATTGCTAAGCTGGGAAAGCCCTGATACGGACCTGCAGATAAATGAATACAGGGCCTACAGGGATAATATATTTTTTACAAGCACAAGCCCGGATACAACCAGCCTGACAGATGACCTGGTCCAGGAAGCAAAGTATTATGTGACTGCACTTTATTCTGATATTACCGAAAGCGGGCCGAGCAATGAAGTGAGCTTAACAGAAAATATTGAAAAATATCCTGCACCGCAGAATCTTACCGTGGTCTCAATAGAGGGAGAGGATGAGAACAGGACCGTGACCCTGCAGTGGTACCCTCCTGAACCTTCCTCGGGGGTAGCTGGATATAATATATATAGGAAAGGCAACTATATAGACAGTACCGATGTTTCCATTACCAGCTATGTGGACCACCCCGGTGATCCCGACCCGGTAAATTACTATGTGACTGCAATCTATGAGGATGGAGTGGAAAGTGGGCCAAGTGAGCCGGTATCTGGTTAAAAAAATTACAAAAAAAGAGTCAGGTTACACTATAGTGGAGATGCTTCTAGTCCTTCTGCTCATGTTTCTGGTCATCTCTATTGTAACCCTGACCTATTTTACTGCTGTCAATTCTTCAAAACAGGTAATAGATACTGCTTCAGCGAAGATCGATGCCAGAACAGCCATGTATTCAATAAGCAAGGAAATAAGAGGAGCGACAGAGATCTTTGAGGCAGAGACAGACAAGATTAGTTTTAAAAGCCAAAATGAGCAGGAAGACAGCCTGGATGATGTAAGCTACTACCTAAAGCCCCAGCAGGGATATTACACCCTTTATGCTTCAATAAACGGAGAAGAGAGGTTTATAGTTACAGATATAATAGATAACAGCCTTTTTTCTTATTTTTCTTCAAAAAAGACAGAGCTAAGCGCGCCATTGCAGGAGGGTGACCTGAGCAAAATAGGGATAGTGGGCATAAATATTATTATAGACAGGGCCAGGGTGCCCAGCGAGAGGACCATGAAGCTTGGCACCCTGGTTACCTTAAGGAACAGATCATAGGTGATGCCATGTGGTTTTTAAAAAAAGAAAACGGTAATGTGACCTTGCTGGTCCTGGTCATGGCAGCTGTCATCATCTTAGGCACTGCTTCCATGATAGGTTTTCTATACAGGGATATAGGGTTTACAAAGGTAGATGAAGGCAACTTGAGGGCATTGAATTTTGCTGAGGCAGGCATAGCTGACTTCCAGTACAAGGTATCTCAAAACCTGGTACTGGGAGAAGAGCTTCCGCCTAGCGGCTACAGTGAAAAGGTAAGCGGAGCAGGCGGTGAGGAAGGGGCCTTTACGGTGACCTATGAAGAAATACTTGAAGATGGGACGCTCAAAGGTTTTAAAGTCACTTCAGCCGGCACGGATAAAAGCTCCTGGCAGAGGACCGTAAGGGTAAATTTTTCTCTGGGGGGGTCTTCTATATTGAATATATATGATTACATATATTCGGCCAGGTCCATGAACAATGGAGAATTGATGGCTTCCCAGACCAGCATCATAGGTCCCTTCTTTACAAACGGGCACCTTAATCTCAGGGGAGGGGTGGCCTTTGAAAAGGGGCCTGTTTTTGTAAAGGATGCCATCCTTATGGGGGGAAGTTCTTCCATAGGCATCCCCGATGGTTATATAGACCTGCATCTGGGTGGTTCCATGACCACTCTTGACGGGACACCTATAGATCCCCTGGACCCCGGGGGCGAAAATGTATATGTAGATAACTACTACCGCATTTGTCCTGAGTTGCCCATGCTGGTAATAGATGATGCTTACTTGGCCAATCTTGAGGATGTATTATGGATAGAAGGGGGGCTCCAAGTTAGGGACAAGGACATTCATCTTGAGCATAATGGAAGTTATATCATATATACTGCAAGCGATAAGGTCCTAAAGATAGGGGGCAATATCGTGGTGCAAGGAGACATAATCCTTGGTTCGGAAAAGGGGGCGCCAAATGTTATCGTCTACGAGGGGACAGCAAAACTTATCAGTACCGGAAAGATTACCGTCTTTTATCAACTGGTATCGAATCCTTCCACACTCTTTCCCCAGGAGTCTCTGCTGATATTGATCTCTATGACCGATGCTTACCTGGATTTTAAAAAATCCTTAGGGAAGCCTGAAGGGGAATTCGTAGCCATAGCAAATAATGAGATACTGCTCGATGAAAATACAGTAATAAGGGGGAGCTTGATTGCAGACCATCTTATAGTGGATAATAATTCTAGAATATACTATATAGAAGAATTAAGTGATTACTGGCCTGATGATATGCCCGAGGCTACAGCGGTTATACCTGACAGGGCTGTAATGGAGAGCTGGCAGGAGATCAGAAACCAATGATTTGAGATTTATTTTGAACATATACAGCAACCGGTTAAAAAATTTAAAAAAGATGATGGCAGATAAAGGTTATGATTCTTTTTTGGTATTAAAAGAGGAAAATATACATTATCTCACCGGTTTTAGTGGCAAAGGGTCTGCGGGCATCCTTTTTATAGGAGATAGAATAAATTATCTGCTCGTACACTTCATATATTTTTTGGAAGCAAAAAAAAGCATCAGCATGGATGCGGATGTATTAGAATACCGTACGGACAAATTTAAAAACCTTCCCGCACTGCTCGAAGAATCAGCAGGTAATATAGGTATAGAGGATGATGTCTCTTATAGGGATTTTCAAAAAATAGAAGATTACGCCCAAAACCGGGGAAAGAAAGTCACCCCTGAATCCGGGATGGTGGAGAGCCTGAGGGCTGTAAAGGGCCCTGAAGAGCTTGAAAAAATAAATAAAGCCTGCGATATAGCCGATAAGGTGGTCCATTGGATTGCCGGTGAGGATACTGATTTTTTCCTGTCCAGGACCGAAGCGGAACTTGCCCTGGATATAGAAAGAAAGATCCTCGAGTTTGGGGGGGACGGTACTCCCTTTGACATGGTGATTGCAAACAGGCAGAACTCAAGCCTTCCGCACTACAGGCCTTCAAACAGAAAGATAAGACCCGGCCCGCTGCTCATTGATTTCGGTGTCCTATATAAGAATTATTGCTGTGATATTACCCGGACTTTTTTTGTAGGGTTGCAAAATTATGGCAAATTAAAGAAAATTTATGATATAGTCTTAGAGGCCCAGGATAAAGCTATCCAGGCCTGCAGGGAGGATATATGTTCAAAGGAGCTGGACTCGGTTGCCCGCAAGGTAATTGAAGATGAGGGCTTTGGAAGAAACTACGGCCATGGCCTGGGGCATGGTGTGGGCCTGCAGATACATGAGGCTCCAGTGATAGGTTTGAGCTCCGACGAGGTCTTAAAGTCAGGTATGGTAGTTACCATTGAACCGGGCATCTATCTGGATGAACTGGGCGGAGTGAGGATAGAGGATATGGTTTTGGTTAAAAAAAACAGCTGCCAGGTCCTTTTTTCCGCTCCAAAGGATTTTATGATTATAAAAGGGTAGAAAAGGAATATTTGATGATCACCACCAATGACCTAAAAAAAGGAATGACCATAGAATACGAAGGCAAGCTGTATAAGGTTTTGTTTTTCCAGCATGTAAAACCTGGAAAAGGGCAGGCCTTTGTAAAAACAAAGCTAAAGAACCTGGATAGCGGGGCAACCACAGACAAGACATTCAGGGCTGGAGAAAAAATAGAACAGGCGGTGCTGGAGTCTAAGAGAATGCAGTATCTTTACAAAGACCACCACTATATTTTCATGGATACTGAGACATATGAACAGGTCCCTTTAAGTGAGGCCAGCCTGGAAGACAAGAAGGATTTCCTAAAGGAGAACATGGAGGTCTCCATCGTCTTTTACAAGGGAAAGCCAATTGAGGTGGAGCTTCCCATATTTATTGAAGCGAAGATTTCAAAAACCCAGCCTGGCCTAAAAGGGGATACTGTAGGCTCTTCAAACAAACCTGCAAAAATAGAGACAGGGGCTGATGTGCAGGTCCCCCTGTTCATCAATGAAGGTGATATCGTGAAGATAGACACAAGGACCGGCCAGTACATGGAGAGGGTTACCAAATAAAATGGTCAAAATATCCAGGAGGGAAAGCAGGAAAGAGGCGATAATCCTTTTATATCAAAGTGACCTGATGAAGAAGGATATCAAGAGCTTAATCCAGACTAAAGCAATCTTGGAAGGAAACATCGACAGTTTCACCAGGCAATTGGCTATAGGGACTTTTGATAACAAAGCGGAAATAGACAAAATTATTGAAGGGGTGGTGAAAAATTGGACTCTGGACAGGATTGCCATAATAGACCGAAATATATTGAGGGTTGCCATATATGAGATGTTTCACATGGATGATATACCGCTTAAGGTCTCTGTTGATGAAGCAATCGAAATTGCCAAGGAAATGGGACAAAAGGATGACACTCCCAAATTTGTGAATGGTATCCTGGGCAAGGTATATACCGATATTTCCTCAAAAAAATAAGTCCTGCGAAGTCCTTCATAAATGTATCCGGACCATTTAGTAAAAGAATTCAATGATTACCTCAAAGAGGTCATGGCCGATTATGGTGCGGTGCCTGGTATCTTAAAAGATGCCATGTTCTACTGCATGCAGGATGGAGGCAAAAGGATTAGGCCCATATTCTGCATGCTGACCGCTATAAGTTTAAATAAAAACTTTAAGGTTGTACTTCCTACTGCATGTGCCATAGAGTTTATACATACATATTCCCTCATCCATGATGATCTGCCCGCCATAGACGACGATGACCTCAGGAGGGGGAGGCCTTCATGCCATAAGGCTTTTGGGGAGGACATGGCAATCCTTACCGGGGATGCCTTATTTGCAGAATCATTTAACCTTATTGCCCAAAGACAAAATGCTCCTGCTGAAATCAAGGTTGCAGTAATAAAGGAAATAGCTTCCGCTTCAGGTGCCATGGGCATGGTAGCAGGCCAGTTTGTAGATGTATATTACTCAGGTAAAAAATTATCCAAAGATAAGCTTTATTACATGCACCAAAACAAAACAGGCAAGCTTATAAAAGCCTCGATAAGGTGCGGGGCAATGATCTGCGGAGCGAAAGAAAGACAGCTTGAAGGGCTTAGCCGGTTTGCAGAAAAAATTGGACTTGTCTTCCAGATCACCGATGACATCCTTGATGTAACCTCTGATTCTAAAAAACTGGGAAAAACTGCAGGAAAAGACAGCCTGCAGGATAAAAATACCTTTCCCAAGGTATGGGGCCTTGAACAATCCAGGCAAATAGCCGGAAAAAATATAGAAGAAGCCATAGCCTCATTGCAGGGATTAGATCTAAATACCAGGCCTTTGCAGGAAATTGCCAATTTTTTACTGGTCAGGAAGGTTTGAATAAAAAAAAGAAAGACAAGATCATAGATGTTTTGGTTAAAAGGGGGCTGGTAAAAGACGAAAAAGAGGGCCTTGCTTTTATAATGCAGGGGCGGGTAAC
>PWSB01000084.1 GCA_003563375.1 Actinomycetota bacterium
GAAAAATGGCTTTCAAAGGCAAGATAGAATCGATATTAAGGAAATATCCCCCTTTTTTTAGGCTGGGGTCAAAAATTTACCATGCCCTGAATTTAGGCTTCAAGTCACTAAGTCCAGGTGCCCCCGCTGCTATAGAGCGTGCTTTTGAGATAGCCAGAAATCTTAATGGCCATAATTCTATTGGTGACTATTATGAGTTTGGCCTCTACAAGGGTTACACTTTCTACATTGCTTACCGAACCGCAGAGAGGTTGGGCCTTGGGCAGACACGTTTCTATGGCTTTGACTCTTTTCAGGGCCTGCCCCAGGTAGAGGACGTAGACAAGACTGGGGGAAGGTTCTTTGAAGGCCAGTTTTCATGCAGCCGGCAGCAAGTAGAGAAAAACTTAAAAAAACATGGAGTGGACTTTAATAAGGTGCAGCTTATTGAAGGATTCTATGAAGACGTATTAGACAGGAAACTTAAAAAAGAGCTTCCGGCAGGAAGAGCAGGGGTTGTTCTTTTTGATTGTGACCTGTATTCCTCAACCAGGACCGCACTGGACTGGCTACAAGGCCTTATTACAGACAAGACCGTGATGGTATTTGATGACTGGTACTCATTTACCGAAGGCCAGGAAATGGGCCAGCAGCGGGCATTGAAAGAGTTTGGGGAGAGAAATCCCAATCTTATTTTTGAGCCTGAAATGGAGTTTGAAAGAAATGGCAAGATGTTTATCGTGCACCAGAAGGCCAGAAGCAATAACAGTTAACTTCTCTGTAACATTATTCCAGCGATTGGTAGCGGCCTTAAGATCTTCCCCTAGACACGATTTTATAATGATATGTCAGAAGTTAAAAAAGCTTAC
Organism: Actinomycetota bacterium; assembly: GCA_003563375.1. Taxonomy (GTDB): domain Bacteria; phylum Actinomycetota; class Humimicrobiia; order Humimicrobiales; family Humimicrobiaceae; genus Halolacustris; species Halolacustris secundus. The sequence continues at coordinate 849 of PWSB01000084.1, forward strand.
CCTTGTATTTTTGGATTATTTCTATAAGCTCAAGGAATCATGTGTTGGTCCACTGGTTAACTTAGTAGTTTAAATAATAAAATGTAAATGATATCCAGGCGTGCATATGGGTTTAGAGCCGTAATCATCAATAATAATATCGCGTTCTTCTAATACCGATATTTGCTCTTTTATTGTTTTTGGTGGTTTTAACAATTGGTTAAAAAATAGTCTGAAAAAAAATGTCCCAGACTGGTCCGCATTGTTAAGAGGCGTTCTGGGATCTATTATTAATAATTATACTAATGATATTATAGTTGTCAAAAAAATAATTGCTTTTTATATTAGAACAAGTATTTATACAATCTTATCTTTCTAGCTAGATTCCATTTAAAATGATGGTGTCGGAAGGGGGACTTGAACCCCCACGAACTAAACCGTTCACAAGGCCCTCAACCTTGCGCGTCTACCAATTCCGCCATTCCGACTCAGCATCAATATATTTTAAGAATAATATGAAATCTTGTCAATCAGGCAAAGGATATCAATCCTTTGGTTTAAGGGAAAAAGCTAAATGCTCCCAAAGGTTACCTTCTTTGATTAAAAGTTCAAGGTCCGGATGTTCCTCGATCTCTTCTAAAAGTGTAAGGTTCGCAGGCACACTTAATACATCGATGTCTCCTGCTTTTAAAGCACTTATCAGCCTGTTGATATCCGTATTAAAAACAAACTGGAGATACTGTATATCCGGTTTCTCCCCTCTATAATTTTCATTTCTTTCAAGAAGAAGATGTTGACCCTTTACCCATCTGGAAAGTTTATATGGGCCATTTGAAACTATTAGATCCTCAAAAGGACTTATGCCAGAATCAGATTTCTTATATTCTTCTGCGGGCAGCAGGCTAGCAAATAAATCCTTCCAGTTATCTTTTCTTCGGTTAAATATTACTCTGAATTCTTTTTCATTAATGATTTCAATATCTTTGATGTCTTCATAGCTGGAATTCTCGCCAAGCAATGGCCCGGTATCTAAAAATGCTTTCCAGGTATAATAAACATCTTCACTGGTAATCTCAGAGCCATCTTCCCAATAGATATCATCTTGCAGCTTAACATCGACCATAGGGGTTATAGCCGCTGCCATGTTGGTCACCCTGGTGTAATCCTCTACTAATACCTCGTCATATCCCCCCTTATTATTTTTAGCCCAAAGGCCTTCAAATAAGACTTCATTTATATACCTGTTAAACAAATAGTTTTCTGAAAAAGGATTTATGGCCAATGGTTCTTCTTCGTAACCAATTACAATAGCCCGGTCCTCTTGTATTGGAGAAGCTTTCCATTCTTTTAAGCCAGAGAGCAAAGAGCCATTTTCTGTGTTTATGGTAATATTTTCAATACCGCTATTGTGGGCGACAGTATAAAGCCTGCTGTATAAGGGAAGTATTACTGCATCATCAGCCAGTCTCTGCTGCATCTGGGTATAAAGTTCTACCTTTTCTTCTATATCATCTGTCTGCTTTATACCTTCTAAAATATTATCGATTCCCTCATTCCTATACCAATAGTAATTATTACAGTTCCTGTTATCCGAAGTCTCCATTGGAGGTATCTTGCCCGACCCAAAATAAGACTCCAGTTCAGAACCATCATAATTATATAAAGACCAAATCCCTAACTCATAATCACCAGATCTGATTACAGAAGAATACCAGTCTTTAGAGGTATGGTCTTCTATCCATAAATAGATGCCTATTGCACCAAGTTCATCCCTTATAAGGTCTGCCACTTCTTTTCTGATATGGCTCCTTTCACTAAAACCTATTGTCACGTAAAGAGGATTGTCAGGGCCATAGCCTGCCCTTTTCAGATAATCCTTGGCTAATTCCAGGTCATGCTCATATTTTTCCCATGCCGGATAATAGAATGGAGAATTTTCGTTAAAGAGCCCGTTTTGGATATTTCCATACTCCCCCAGGATCTCTTCAGTTATTTTCTCCCTGTCTATAGCATGAAATATAGCCTTACGGATATTGATGTCATTTAGAGGATTCTGTATCCTTTGCTGGGTTTTTAATCTGTAGAAGAAATCTTCACTGGTAATGTCGCCCAGGCTGTAAGGCTCATTTAGCTCTTCGGCTTCAACTTCTTTTAACCCCAGATCTTCATAACCGCAGGATATAGATAGTAATAATAATGCTGTGATAATTAATATTAATAATAATTTCATTTAAACTTAGAACGAATCGCAAATCAAACAAGGTTTAGCTTAAAGGTTTGCCTGCAAAAAAGCAAGCCGCCATGTGGCTTTTTCCATTGTCTGAATGATTTGTTAATTCAGGCCTTTCATCCTTGCAGATATCTTGAGCTAATGGGCACCTCGGGTGAAAACTGCAACCGCTCGGAGGGTCAATCGGGCTGGGAATATCACCGGATAATATAATTCTATTCCGTTTTTTTTCAATTCTTGGGTCAGGGATCGGTACCGCTGACATCAATCCCATTGTATATGGATGCATGGGTTTTTTATACAAGTCCTCGCTATCTGCTATCTCTACCATCCTGCCTAGGTACATAACCCCTATCTGGCTGCTGACATGCCTTACCGCGGAAAGGTCATGAGCTATGAATAAAAAACTCAAGTTCAATTCCTTTTGGAGGCCGGTCATAAGATTTAGGATCTGAGCCTGGACGGAAACATCAAGGGCTGAAACCGGTTCGTCGCATATTATTAGTTTTGGGTTTAGGGCAAGGGCCCTGGCAATCCCTATCCTCTGCCGTTGCCCTGAACTGAACTGGTGGGGATACCTGTTTATATGTTCAGGATTTAACTCCACTAGCGAAAGCAATTCTTTGACCCTTGCTCTTCTATATGTTTTATCCCCTACCCTGTGTATATCCAAAGGCTCGCTAATTATATCACCGGCTGTCATTCTCGGAGAAAGTGATGCATAGGGGTCCTGGAATATTATCTGCATCTCTCTCCTTACTGCAAACATTTGTTTCCTTGAAAGCGAAAATATATCTGAACCATTATATATTACTTTCCCTCCGCTTGGATTTATCAATCTCAGAATAGTCCTGGCTGCTGTAGATTTACCGCACCCGCTCTCCCCGACCAACCCAAATGTCTTCCCTTTTCTAATACCGAAAGTGATACCGTCCACAGCCTTGATAAAACCTTTTGAAGCATTCATTAACAAGCCTCTTCTGATTTTAAAATATTTCTTTAAATTCTCTACCTTTAGCAAATATTTCATCTCATTATCCATCTGCCTCCTCTTTTAGAAATTCTGCATGGCGGTGACAGGCCACATGATGGCCGGGTTTTACCTCTTTAAAGCGTGGATAGCTCCTGGCACAGCCCTCCATCCTGTATTTGCATCTAGGATAAAATATGCACCCGGGAGGCAGATCGATAAGGCTGGGTGGTGAACCGTCTATGGTAGTTAGCCGGTCCTTCTTTTTGGAGTCCAGCCTGGCAATAGAGCCCATCAGGCCATTGGTGTAAGGATGAAGAGGCTCATAAAATATTTTATCTATATCAGAAAATTCAACCGGTTTTCCTCCATACATCACCATCACTTTGTCAGCATATTTAGCCACTACTCCAAGATCATGGGTTATCAGGATAATAGAGGAACCGGTCTTATTCATGACATCTACCATCAATTCAAGTATCTGGGCCTGTATTGTAACATCTAGAGCAGTGGTGGGTTCATCGGCAATCAGTATAGAGGGGCTGTTTGCTAAGGCCATTGCTATCATCACCCTCTGCCTCATTCCCCCACTGAACTGATGAGGATAGCTGTTAAGCCTTCTTTGGGGTTCTGGAATACCTACCATATCCAGCAGCCGCATAGCTTTCTTCCTGGCAGACCTCTTATCGATCTTTTGGTGGATCATTATCGATTCCATTATTTGATTCCCAACAGTATAGACAGGGTTAAGGGAGGCAGCAGGATCCTGGAATACCATGGAAATCCTGTTACCCCTGTATTTTTGTATCTGTTTCTGGCCTAAACCGGCAATATCTACGCCATCAAACATGATCCGGCCTCCCACTATCCTGCCAAAAGGCTGGGGTATAAGATTTAAGATAGACAGGGCTGTCACACTTTTCCCTGAACCGGTCTCTCCTACGATACCTAGCACCTCTTTTTTATTCAAAATAAAGCTTACACCATCCACTGCTTTTACCACTCCGTCTGGGGTAAAAAAATGGGTCTTTAAGTCTCTTACTTCTAATAATTTTTCGTTCATATCATTTCATGCGGGGATCAAAAGCATCCCTTAAACCATCTCCAAAAAGTACAAATCCCAAAACAGTAAAGACAATGGCCATCCCTGGAAAAAACATCATCCAGGGAGCGGTATTTATATATCTCATCGACTCCGAAAGCATCTGGCCCCAGGCGGGCGCAGGGGGCTGCACTCCCAGGCCTAAAAAACTTAAAGCTGCTTCCACTATTATTGCAGTACCCACATTCATGGTCCCAAAGACTATTATGGGGGCAAAAGAGTTCGGGAATATATGCTTGATTATTATCCTGAAGTTACTGGCTCCAAGGGCCCTGGCAGCCTCGATATATTCCTTGTTCTTGATAGAAAGGATAGAGCTCCTGAAAAGGCGGGCAAAATGTGCCCACCCAAGTATCCCTATTGCTACAAATATATTCACGATGCCTGGTCCCAGCACAGCCATTATGGCTATAGCCCCCAATATATAGGGGAAAGCAAAAAATATATCAGCAATCCTCATTATCAAAGCATCTGAAAAACCACCAAAATATCCAGCCACCGCTCCCATTCCCAGCCCTATTAAAAGGGAGATCCCCACTGCTACTATACCTACGAGCATAGATATCCTGCTTCCGTATATGACCCTGCTGTATATATCCCGGCCCAGGATATCCGTACCGAACCAATACTGGGACCCAGGCGGCTTCAGGGAATCTTCCTTTACACGTAATGTAGGGTCATGTGTAGCAAGAAAAGGAGAAAACAAAGAAATAAAAATAAGGGCTGCTATTATGGAAAGTCCTATTATAGCCAATCTGTTTCTTGTAAGCCTTCGCCAGGCATCCTTGTACAGGCTTGACCTGGAATATTTATTTCCAGGCTCCCCGCTTATGGCATTTTGTAGCTTATATACTCGCTCATACATCTTTACCTTTATCTCCTAAACCCTTGATTCTCTCCTGTCAAACCTTATCCTTGGATCCAAATATGCATACACGATGTCTATTATCAGGTTGAGGATTAAAAATATCATTACTAAAACCAGGGTACCTCCTATGACCACCGGGGTGTCCCTTTCCAGAATAGCATGATAGATAGCCCTGCCTACCCCAGGCCAATTAAACACAGTTTCGGTAAGGACCGCTCCTCCCATCAATGTCCCGAGATTAAGCCCTACAAGGGTGACTACCGGTATCATAGCATTTTTTAAGGCATGTTTTCCTATAACCATGCCTGGAGACAGCCCTTTTGCAAACGCGGTGGTAATATAGTCATTGGACATCGTTTCAAGCATGCTGCTCCTTGTGATCCTGGCAACATAAGCAAGGGATACAGAGGCAAGGGTGAACGCAGGCATTATATAATATCTAAGGCTTCCATCCCCCATCCCCGAAATTGGAAGCCACCCCAGCCTCAGTCCAAAGATATTCTGGAATATCATTCCCAGCCAAAAAACGGGTACACATACCGCAAGGGTGGTAGATACTGTTACAAGTGTATCCCAGAAGCTATACCTTTTTACGGCAGCGATTATCCCTGTGATTATGCCTACAAATATTTCTATGATTATGGCTGCAAGGGCAAGCCTAATCGAATTAGGGTAATAATCAGCAAGGATGCTGCTCACCGGGCGCCTGTACCTGTAAGATGTTCCCAGGTCTCCCCGTACCAGATTCCCCATATATCTTAAATACTGGATATGCAGCGGCCGGTCTATGCCCATCTTTGCCCTAAGGTTTGCAAGGGCCTGTTCGGTAGCCCCCTTTTGAAGTATCAGGCTGGCAGGGTCTTCGGGTATCATATATATAAGCATGAAAAGTATAAGGGTAACACCGATAATAACCGGGACCATCTGAAGGATACGTCTTAATATATAATACAGCATTCCTTTGCCATTTCCTTTATTATATATACAGCCCGCATTATGGTTAATGCAGGCTGCAAATAAGTGTTACTTTTAAATGGCCGCCTTTATTTATCCAACCAGACGTGTCTTAAGTCATAGGATTCCATATTGTCAAGGACAAAGTCCCTTACATAAGGCTGGATTATTCTCCTAGAGCCGTAGAAATATATAAGGGCAAAAGCATGGTCATTTAAGATCATTTTTTCAACTTCCCTGTATTTTGCTGTCCTCTCAGCTTCATCCAGGGTGGCTCTTGCCTCTTCAAGAAGCTGGTCGACTTCCGGATTACTGTATCCTGCAAAGTTGTCCGCCGATTCAGAATGGAACAATGGATAAAGGAAGTAATCCATAGTAGGATATGCTGCCTGCCATCCAAGCCTGTAAAAGTTTATCTCTCCCCCCTGGCCCTTTTCAAGCATGGTTCCCCATTCATATCCTTCTATTTCAATATTGATCCCAAGTTCTGCAGCATCGGCCTGTACTGCCTCGGCTATGATCTCATGGCTTGCGCCTATATTATAGCCTAGCATTAGGGTGGGGAGGCCTTCTCCTCCGGGATAACCAGCCTCTTCCAGGAGTTGAGCTGCTCTCTGGGGATTGTAAGTGATCCCCGATGCATTTTCCTGGAAACCGGGTATTCCGGGAGGTATAATCCCGGTTGCAGGCGTTGGTACACCTTCCCCTACCACTTCGGCAATATTTTCTTTATCAATCATATAGGAGATAGCTTCCCTGAGTTTGAGGTTATCCCTGAAAGGTTCCTGCTCTACATTCATTACATAAAAATACAGCATCATGGTCGGTTTGATTATGGCATGCTCCCCATATTCCGGGTCCGCTAAAGTAGCATTGACCTGGCCGACCGGTATCTGGGCAAAATCAAGGTTTCCCGCCTGGAATTCCAAAAAGGCTGTGTTCTCATCCGCCATTATATGATATTTTACACCATCCAGATAAGCGGGCTCTCTCCAATAATCCTCATTTTTTTCCAGTATTATATGCTGGTTATGCTCCCATTCCACTAATTTAAAAGGCCCGACACCATTTATGTTCTGGGTATAGAGGTCACCATGTTCTTCTACATCTTCCCTGGCCACAGGATAAAAGACCACATGGCCCAGTGTATTTATAAAGTCTGCAAAAGGATAGTTAAGCGTTACCTGAAGTGTATAATCGTCTAATGCGATTACTCCTTCAAATGTATCCGAAATACCGTTTTGAAGGGCATCAAAACCGAGTATCGGCGCCATGTGATAGGCAAGATAAGAAGCTGTCTCCTGCGCAGCTACCCTGCTCCAGGAATACACAAAATCTTCTGCCACAAGCTCTCTTCCACTGTGAAAATTAATGCCTTTTCTCAAATAGAAGGTATAGACAAGCCCGTCATCTGAAATATCATAATCTTCTACCAGAGCAGGTTTGGCTTCAAGGGTATCCGGGTCATACTCAAAAAGCCCATCCCACACCTGCCTTATAACCTGAATGCCCTCACTTTCATAACAATTGGGAGGATCAAGCGAGACCGGCTCATGTATATAAAGGTTCATTGTCCCGCCGGCTCTGGGAGCTGTTTCTTCTGCTACAGGCTCTTCCTCTGACGCTTCTGTTTCCAAGGGGATTTCCTGCTCAGTCACAGCTTCTCTCCTGCATCCTGAAAAACTTGCTGTTACCATTATCATTGCTGCAAATAATACTGCAAAGATTTTTATATTCCTAAATGATGTCAATTTATCCTCCTATATTGAAAATGGAACCAAGATGTTTTTTTAAGTTTTTTACATTGAAAAACTTAAATCTTACAAATTATAATAAGATGAAAAGCACAATAGTGGTCACTGCAAATGTCAGACCAGCTATGATAGTCAGCCTGTCTAGATTTTTCTCAACTATTCCTGAACCGTCAAAGGTTTCTACCATACCAGAAAAAAGCCCTGATATCCCCCCTCCTCTTCCGCTATGAAGCAGCACCAGGAGTATAACTCCAAGACTACCTATAATATGTATTACAAACAGTATATTCAATAAAACAGAACCCATGGTAAATTATAACCTCTTTCTATTAATTTTTAATCTATTTTAACAAAAACAATAAATAATGGAAATATATTAGGTAAATTTTTATAAATAAGGAAAGACTCTTAAATTATTCTATTTTATCCTGCCCAAGAAGGGAATCCCCTGTCATCTCGTCAGGCTTTGCTATATCCAGAAGTTCCAGTATTGTGGGGGCAATATCACATAACATATGTTCTTGTCCGTCATTTCTAATACTTTTGCTTTCATCACAGATTATAAAAGGTACCTTGGAAATGGAATTTTTGGTGACCGTCCCCCCGGTTTCCGCATCCAGCATCTCCTCGGCATTTCCATGGTCCGCGGTTATTATGGCTATGCCCCCGACCTCCCTGACCTTATTTACCACCTTAGCTGTGCATTTGTCGACTGTCTCTACTGCTTTTATGGCCGCCTCAAGAAAACCAGTATGCGCGACCATGTCAGGGTTGGCATAATTTACGATTATTACGTCATAAAACCTTTCCTCTATTTTTTTGACCAGAGTGTCGGTGACCTCATATGCACTCATTTCGGGCTGCTTCTCATAAGTATCCACTTTGGGTGAAGGTATAAGTATTCTGTCCTCCCCTTGTTCAGGCTTTTCTATTCCTCCGTTTAGGAAAAAGGTGACATGTGCGTATTTCTCTGTTTCAGCTATCCTTAATTGTCTTAAATTATGGTTAGAGAGCACTTTGCCAAGTGTGTTCCTTATTTTCTGCGGCGGGAAGGCTATAGGGGCATTGAAAGTCTTATCATATTGGGTCATGCATACAAAAAATACTTTTGGGGGATCGTCTCCCCTGCTGAACTTATCAAAGGACTCGCTTATAAAAGCCCTGGTTATCTGCCTGGCCCTATCCGGCCTGAAATTAAAAAATATTATAGAATCCCCGCTTTTTATCCTAGCCTGGGCCTCATCGGCTACTTTGACCTTGGCCGGGACTACAAACTCATCGTCGGTACCCTGCTCATATGAGTCCTGGACAAGCTCCCGGGCAGAGCTGAATTCCTTTGAATCCCTGTATACCAGGCAATCATATGCTTTCTTTACCCTTTCCCAGCGGTTATCCCTGTCCATAGCATAATATCTTCCGCTTACTGTAGCAATCTCTCCTGATCCTTGTTTTCTTAAAAAATCATCTACTTCCTGGAGGTACGTTAAAGCGCTCCTCGGAGGGACGTCCCGCCCGTCAAGGAAAGCATGTATATAAATCCTTTTGGCATTTTTTTTATTAGCCAGCCTTATCAAGGCCTTTAAATGACTTATATGGCTGTGCACGCCCCCATCTGAGACAAGGCCCATAAGATGAAGCGAGCCCCCGTTCCCGGTTTCTTCTATCGCCTTTAAAAAAAGGTCATTTCCATAAAAGCTCCCGTCTTTTATGGCCTTATTTATTCTTGTATATTCCTGGTATACAACCCTCCCTGCCCCGATGTTTAAATGGCCCACTTCTGAGTTTCCCATCTGGCCTTCGGGAAGCCCCACTGCCTCCCCTGAAGCCTCCAGTTCTGTAGAGGGGTATACCTGGCTGAACCTGTCCATATTAGCCGTGTCACCTTGGCAGATGGCATTTCCTTCAATTTCACAGCCGCATCCCCAGCCATCAAGTATTATTAAGCACACAGGCTTTTTTATATGTTTTTTAATCAAAATAACCCCTTTTTGCCAGTGATGTCTTTATGGAGAAGGAATCTTAATAGTTTATGATATCTAAAAAGTCATCGACCTTAAGGCTTGCGCCCCCTACAAGGGCTCCATCTATGTCTGAAGCATGCATAAGCTCACTTATATTAGAAGGCTTTACACTTCCTCCATATTGTATCCTTATTTCCTCTGCGGTCTTATCCTTATATAATTTGGAGAGCTTGCCCCTTATCCGGGAACACATCCCATTGGCATCTTGCACTGTAGCAGTTTTTCCAGTGCCTATGGCCCAAATAGGCTCATAAGCAATGGTGAGCAAGGCTGCTGCATCCTGGTCAATCCCATCAAGACACTCCTTCAGTTGGCCAAGAACAAAATCTTCTGCCTCACCTCTTTCCCTGATGTCCAATGTTTCTCCTATACATAGGATCGGCTTTATTCCATTGGCGATAGAAGATTTTATTTTCTGGTTCACTAGCCCGTTTGTCTCATAAAAATACTGACGCCTCTCACTGTGGCCCAGTATTACATATTCAACACCCAAAGCTTTGAGCATTAAAGGGGATATCTCTCCCGTATATGCCCCGCTTTGCTCATAAAACATGTTCTGGGCTCCAAGAGAGGCCTCTATTTTTTTCTCATCCAGCAAGGTCTTCACCGACCTTATAGAAGTAAACGGAGGACATACAGCTATCTCGCAACCATTTTTATTTTCAAATCTGGATTCAAGATCCACTAAAAAATCCATGGCTTCTAAATGGGTCAGATTCATCTTCCAATTTCCTGCAATAAACGGCACTCTCATGTAAATTCCTTTCCTATTTTATTTATCCTCCAGCGCAGCCAGGCCGGGAAGCTCTTTTCCTTCAAGCAGCTCCATTGAAGCGCCTCCTCCGCTGGACACGTGGGAAAACTTATCGCTTAGTCCATACTTTCTTATAGCAGCCAGGGTGTCCCCTCCGCCGACTATTGTGACTGCAGGGCTGTGGGCAATAGCGTGAGCAATATTCCTGGTACCATTTTCAAACCTTTCCCATTCGAACACACCTACCGGTCCATTCCAAAACACGGTAGAGGCTGACGAGAACTGTTTACTGAAAAGCTCTATGCTTTTTGTCCCTATATCAAGGCCCATCCAGTCAACAGGAATGGACTGGATGGAAACGGTCTGCTTATCAGAATCCTTATCATATTCCTTTGCAACCACAATATCTATGGGCAAAAGGAAATCTACATTGTTTTTTTCTGCCAGGGCAAGCATTTTCTTTGCATAGCCCAGCTGGTCGTCTTCCCTTATGGAGTTGCCTATTTCAAAGCCTTTTGCCTTAAAAAAGGTATAGCTCATGCCTCCCCCAAGTATAAGGGTATCCACCTTTTCCAAAAGTTTTTGGATGACCTGGATCTTGTCAGAAACCTTGCTTCCCCCAAGGACCGCAACAAAAGGCCTCTCGGGTTTTTCCAAGAGAGAGGTGAGTGTATCCACTTCCTTTTGCATAAGAAATCCAGATACAGCAGGCAGATGTTCAGCTACACCAGTCACAGAAGCATGTGCCCTGTGGGCAGCTCCAAAAGCATCATTTACATATACTTCGGCCAGGGAAGCAAGTGATCCCGCAAAATCAGGATTATTTTTTTTCTCCCCGGGGTCAAATCGCAGATTTTCCAACATGACTATTTCTCCAAAGCCCATGCTGTTATCTATATAATCCTTTATTTTTTCTGAAATTATTTGATCGAACTTTTTCACTTTTTTACCGGTAAGTTTTTCTAGTTCTTTTGCAGCAGGGTCCAATTTGAATTTATCTACCACCTCGCCTTTTGGCCTGCCTAGATGAGACATCAATATTATCTTTGCCTCTTTTTCCAAAAGATAATTTATAGTATCCAATGACAGTCTTATCCTGGTGTTATCAGTTACATTGAGGTCCTCATCGAGAGGCACATTATAATCAACCCTTACCAGGACCTTTTTTCTTTTTACATCAATGTCTTCCACAGTTTTCTTGGTAAACATTTCCACCACCAAACCTTATTTACAAATAATAACCGGGGCAAAGCCCCGGTTAATCTTTTTATTAAAAAAACGTTACATTAATTTTCCCAGAAGATCCTTGCACCTGCAGGAATAACCCCATTCATTATCATACCAGCTAAATACTTTTACGCTCTCACCTGTCCTCATGGTGCTTTTTGCATCAAAAATAGTGGAATGAGGATTGCCTACTATATCCACAGACACCAGGGGCTCTTCTGTGTATTGTATAATACCCTTATAATTTGGCTGTTCGGATGCATTTTTAACCGCTTGGTTGATCTCTTCAACCGACGCATCCTTCTCAAGATTTACAACCAGGTCGATAATAGAACCTACGGGCACTGGAACCCTTAAAGCTACTCCGCCCAGTTTTCCATCCAGCTCAGGTATAACCTGCCCTATAGCCTTTGCCGCTCCGGTAGAAGTAGGGATAATAGACATCGCTGCAGCTCTTGCCCTCCTCAGGTCCTTATGGGGAAGGTCCAATAGTTTTTGGTCATTTGTGTAGGCATGTATGGTAGTCATAAAGCCCTGTATGATACCGAACTTATCATTTAAGACCTTGCATATTGGTGCCAGCCCGTTTGTGGTACAGGAAGCATTGGAAATAAGATTATGGTTATCTTTATCATAATCCTGGTCATTGACCCCTATTACCAGGGTAATATCAGCACCATCCCCCTTCATTGGCGCTGATACCAGCACTTTTTGGGCACCTGCGTCAAGGTGTTTGGCGGCGGCCTCTCTTTTTGTAAAAACACCTGTGGCTTCCAGTACGACATCCACCCCAAGGTCCCCCCAGGGAAGCTCGGCAGGATCTTTTACAGACATCACCTTTATCTTGTCATCACCGACAATAAGATTTTCTCCCTCTACCCTTACGTCTTCTTTCATGATCTTATAGACAGAATCATATTTTAGAAGATGTGCCAGTGTTTCTGCATCGGTAAGGTCATTGATAGCTACAAAATCAATATCGCTTGCAGGATCGTCCAAAGCCGCTCTCAATGTCTGTCTTCCAATCCTTCCGAAACCATTGATTCCTACTTTTATTGCCATTATTGCCTCCTTTTATATTATTTTTTTCTATTTAATCTGCGTACAAATGCAAATTAGAAGATTCTAGCAAATTTGAATATAATTTGCCAGAACATTTTCATTAATTATATAGCAAAGCAAAACCAATAAAAAATAATAAAATTTTATGTTTCCTTCTCAATATCTTTGTGGATTATCTTTACAGAGTATCCTTTTAGCTTTAAATAATCAGTAATCCTTTCGGCAAGGACTACAGACCTGTGCTTTCCTCCTGTGCAGCCTATGCCTATCCCAAGATAACTCTTGCCTTCAGCTATATAATTGGGCAGCAGGAAATCAAGCATCTTTTCAAACATCCTTAAAAATTTTTTTGTCTCATCCCTGAGCAGGACATATTCTATGACTTCTTTGCTTGTACCGTCTAATTTTTTTAGATCCTCATCATAGAAAGGATTGGGCAAAAACCTTACATCCATGACCAGGTCAACATTTTCCGGCAATCCATACTTGTACCCGAAAGAAGTAACCGAGATTTGCAGCAATCTGCTTTTTTCAGCATCGCTCATCATCCTCTCAGTCAAAGAAATCCTTAATTCCTTAGCATTGAAAAGTGTGGTATCTATTACAAAATCAGCCATATCCCTTAGTTTTTGCATCCTCTCTATCTCCTGTTCTATTCCCAGACCGATATCGCCATATTCCACCAGGGGGTGCTTTCTTCTTGTAAGTGAATACCTTTTGATGATCGCACTTTTTGATGCTTCTAAAAAAAGAATGCTGTAACGTATACCCCTTTTTTTTAGCTCATCCATGGTCTGGTAGATCTCTTCAAAAAAATATCCGCTTCTGAGGTCTATTGCAACTGCGATCTGCCGGATCCTGCCATCGCTTTTTGAGAAAAATTCGATAAGGTTTAGAAGGAGTATCGCAGGCAGGTTGTCTATGCAATAGAAACCCGCATCCTCAAAATAATTAAGAGCCTCCGTTTTCCCTGCGCCTGAAAGCCCGGTTATTATTAAGAGGTCTGTATCCTTGATATTATTCTTTTTCTCTTTTTCTTTTCTCATAGTAGATTATCCTGGTAAGCATTATACTGATAACACTTATAACCAAGGCACTTATCACATATCCCCAAAAACCGTCTACCTGAAGGCCTTTGAGAAAGTAGTCCACTACCCATAGCATGCCTGCATTGATAATAAGATTAAACAATCCCAATGTTAGCACATTAATAGGGATTGACAAAATCTTTACTATTGGTTTTATGAAAGTATGGAGGAGGCCCAAAAAAAGTCCCGCCAGCAGAGCGATCTTGAATTTATCTATTACAGCATCTGCTGAAAAATATATCATCGGCAAAAAATAGGATGCCAGGGTTATCGAAAAGGCCATTATAACCCAGTCAAGAAACCACCTGATCAAAATAAAACCTTTGGTAAATTATTTATGTAAATAATTATATATATTTATGGCATCTTTGTAACTGATACCTTTGATATTCATTAATTTTTGTACAGAACTTTTTTTTAGTTCTTCCATGGAATTAATATTTTCAGTTATATATTTCTTCTTTTTTTCTCCTATGCCTTTGATCTGGTCCAAAAAAGAAGCGGTCATATATTTCCCTCTAAGCCTGCGATGGTAATCAACCGCAAACCTATGTGCCTCATCACGGATTCTTATAAGCATTCTCCAAAAATTTTTATCCATTTCAACCCTTATACCTTTAGGGCATCCTTCACTGAATACCAATTCCTCTTTTTTAGCTATGCTGATAAGGTCGATATCAGGCAGGCCTTCCTGTAAAAGTATGCGGGCAGCGGTGTTGTACTGGGGCTTTCCCCCATCTATGACCACAAGGTCGGGAGGAGCATAGAAACTGTTCTCGATATTGAACCTGCCGCCCTCCAGATACCTCATCCTCCTTATAAGGACTTCCTCCAGCATTGCGCAATCATCCTGGCCGGACACCTCCCTTATCCTGAAATGCCTGTAGTTTTCTTTTGAAGGCATGCCGTCTATAAATACGGCCATAGAACCCACAGCAAACGTATCTTTGAGATTGGAAACATCATAGCATTCCACCCTTCGGGGGATGTTTTTCAATCCTAGGGCATCCTTTAGTTTTACCAGTCCACTGTATGCTTTACTATGTCCGCTGTCTTTTTCGAATAATTTTTTTTCCGAATAAAGCCTTGCATTTTTAACAGCCATATCCATTACCTTCTTTTTTTCTCCCTTCTTTGGGACTTTAATCTCGATTTTTTTGCCTTTTTCTTTTTTTAGCCAATCCTCAAGGTCATCCTGCCCTTCTATTGGGAAAGGGATATAAATTGCAGAAGGCATATTATCTATATGGGAGTAATACCGGACCAAAAAAGCGTTTATTATATCTTCCTTTTCCATATCTTTGGTATTTTCGATTAAAAAGTTATTAAATACCGCGAGCTCTCCATCGCGGTAGGAAAAGAAACTTACCGCTGCTTGTTTATCATGTTTGTATGCTCCTATGGCATCCCACCTGTTTTCTCCACCAATTACGATCTTCTGCTGGCCATATAGGTTTTTTATACCCTGTAAAACCTCTTTTAGGTCAGCTGCCGCTTCAAATTCTTGTCTTTTAGAATGTTTTTTTATCCTTTTGATTATCTCCTCTTCAACCGATCTGCTCTTTCCCCTCAAAAACAGGTCTATATAATCAATCCTTGCCATGTATTCATCTTCGCTTATCTCCCTTATGCAGGGTGCAGAGCAAAGCTTGATATGGTAATTGAGGCAGGGTACTCTGCCGTTTTTCCCAGGGACAGGTTTTTTGCAGTCTCTTATCTTAAAAGTCTTCCTTAAAAGTTCAAGGACTATTCTTGCAGAACGGACATTAGTATAGGGTCCAAAGTATCTCCCGCCTTTTATGTTCCTGTTCCTGGTAAGGAAAACACGCGGAAATCTTTCTTTATGGGTTATAACTATGAAGGGATAAGACTTGTCATCCTTGAGCTCGACATTGTATTTGGGCCGATTTTTTTTTATAAGGCTGCTCTCCAGCACCAAAGCTTCCGTATCTGTATCAGTGACCACGTAATCTATCTTTTCAACCTGGTAAAAAAATAGATTTATTCTGGGAGAAGCAGGGCCCTGGTCCTTGCGGCTGCCAAAATAGCTTCTTACCCTTTTGCTTAAGTCCTTTGCCTTGCCGATATATATGGTCCTTCCTTTTTTATCCTTAAAGATATATACACCGGGACGGTGCGGAAGGATGGAAAGTATCTCTCTTAGATGTTCTTTTGCCATGATTTAGACTTTATTTTTGATGTAGTCTTTTTGAAAATATTTTTTCAAAAACCTTCCGGTGTATGAATCCCTTTTTTTTGCCAGCTGTTCGGGGCTGCCTTCAGCAATGACCATCCCTCCAGCGTAGCCGCCTTCAGGACCGAGGTCGATTATATGGTCTGCTGTCTTTATTACATCCAGGTTGTGTTCTATGACCAGCACAGTGTTGCCCGCATCCACCAGCTTGTTCAATACCTTCAGCAATTTGTTTATATCATCAAAATGAAGGCCGGTTGTAGGTTCGTCTAAAAGATACATGGTTCTTCCCGTGGCTCTTTTGGACAGCTCGGTGGAGAGTTTTACCCTCTGGGCTTCACCGCCCGACAGGGTGGTGGAAGACTGGCCCAACTCTATATAACCAAGCCCCACATCATTTATTACTTTTAATTTGTTGTATATCCTGGGTATATTCTTAAAAAAGTCCAAGGCCTCCTCTATAGTCATATTGAGCACATCATCTATGTTCCTGCCTCTGTACCGTATCTCCAGGGTCTCCCGGTTATACCTTCTGCCCTTGCATACTTCACATGGAACGTATATATCCGGCAAAAAATGCATCTCTATCTTTATAACTCCGTCACCTGTGCATGCTTCGCATCTTCCTCCTTTTAGGTTAAAGGAAAACCTTCCCGGCCTGTACCCCCTCATCTTAGCTTCCAGGGTCTTGGAGAATATCTCCCTTATGTATGTAAAAACTCCGGTATATGTAGCGGGGTTTGACCTTGGGGTCCTTCCGATAGGAGACTGGTCTATCACAATCACCTTGTCCAGGTTCTCGTATCCGGCTATGCCGTCATGCGGCCCCGCCTGGTAGGCAGTATTTGCCAAAGCATTGGAAAGTGAGGGGTAGAGTATATCATTTACCAGCGTGCTCTTGCCTGATCCTGACACACCGGTCACAGAAACAAATTTGCCCAAAGGTATATTTACATCAATATTTTTAAGATTATGCTCCCTTGCCCCTTTTATAGTCAAAAAGAAACCAGAATCTTTACGCCTTTTTTTAGGAACAGGAATACTTTTTTCTCCTCTTAGATATTTGCCTGTAAGCGAGCGGCTAGATGAGCATATATCCTCAAGGCTTCCATTGGAGACTATCCGGCCTCCGTGGACCCCAGCCCCGGGCCCGATATCCACTATATGGTCTGCCTGCCTGATTGTTTCCTCATCATGCTCTATCACTATTATGGTATTGCCCAGGTCCCTTAATCTTTTGAGTGCTTTTATAAGCTTGGCATTATCCCTCTGATGCAATCCTATGCTCGGCTCATCAAGTATATAAAGCACTCCGACCAGCCCGGACCCTATCTGGGTGGCCAGCCTTATCCTCTGGGATTCCCCCCCGGATAGAGTGTTTGCCTCTCTTCCCAGTGAAAGATAGCCCAGGCCAACATCCTTTAAGAAGTTTAGCCTTTCATTTATTTCTTTTATGAGCCTTTTTCCGATAAGTTCCTCCCTCTGGCTTAATTTTAACTTTTTAAGCCATTGGATCTCATCCTCTATGGTCATATCACAAAAATCAGCTATAGAACTGTCAGAGATCAAAACCGCAAGGCTTTCCGGCCTCAGCCTTTTCCCCCCACAGCCAGGACAGGGCTTGGTGGACATAAGGCTTTCATACCTGTCTCTTTGATAATCTGAATCCGTCTCCAGGTATCTCCTGCCCACAGTATTGGCAATACCCTCAAATTTTATGTTATAGAACCTTAACCTGCCTTTAGGGCTTCTGTAGCTTATGCGCATCCTCTTGCCGTTGCCCCCGTACAGTATGAGGTCCTTTACACTTTCATCAAGGTCCTTGAAAGGGGTATTTAAATCAAATTCGTATTCAGAAGCGAGATTTCTCATTATCTGGGAATAATAATTGGAAAAACTCATGTTTATAAAAGGGATTGCCCCTTCATTTATGCTAAGCTGCGGGTTTTGTACCACTAGCATGGGATCCACTTCCTTCTTAAATCCCAGCCCTCCGCAGGTCTTGCATGCCCCGTAGGGACTGTTAAATGAAAACATCCTGGGTGTGAGCTCTTCAAAATCTATGCAACAGTATACACAGGAGAAATTTTCCGAGAAAATCAACAGCTTCCCTTCATCCGGAAGCTGTATGTAGGCAAGCCCTCCGCTCTCATGCAGGGCAGTCTCTATATCTTCGGTAAGCCTTTTTCTTATACCCTCCTTGATTTTTAGCCTGTCCACGACTATCTCTATGTCATGTTTTATGTTTTTATCCAGCTTTAAGCCAAAATCCTGGTCAAGTTCATACAAGTCTCCGTCTACCCTTACCCTTACATAGCCGTCCTTTCTAATATTCTCAAAGGTCTTCGTATATTCCCCTTTCCTTCCCCTTACCACAGGGGAAAGCACCAGAAACCTCGTGCCCGTCTCAAGGTCCATTATCCGGTCGACCATCTGGTCCACTGTCTGCTTGCTGACAGGCTTTCCGCACTGATAGCAGTAAGGCTTTCCGATCTGGGCATAAAGTACTCTCAGGTAATCATAGATCTCGGTGATGGTCCCTACCGTGGACCGGGGGTTCTTGCTTACACCCTTCTGGTTGATGGAAACTGCAGGAGATAAGCCTTCAATAAGGTCTACATCAGGTTTTTCCATCTGGCCCAAAAACTGTCTCGCGTACGAAGAAAGGGACTCGACATATCTTCTCTGGCCTTCTGCATATAAGGTATCGAAGGCAAGTGAAGACTTGCCTGAGCCGCTTACCCCGGTAATGACTATATACTGGTCCCTTGGGAGCCTCAAGCTGATATCCTTTAGATTATGTTCTTTAGCACCTTTTATATATATCTCTGGATTCATCATTTTGCCACTTCAATATTAGTTATTTCTTTTATCCTCTTAATCTGGTCCCTGATAGCAGCAGCCTCTTCAAAACGCATATCCCTGGCAGCAAGGTTCATCTCTTCTTCAAGACCGCTTAATATATTGGCGATCCTTGCAGGGTCCATGTCCAGAAGCTTTTTCTCGTTTAAGGCCGCCCTTTTATCGGATACCCTGCCTTCCTTTTTTTGCCTGGACCGGATACCGCTTGAGTAGAGTATATCAGTTATATTTTTTGATATACTTTTGGGGACTATATTGTGCTTGCGGTTGTAATCTATCTGGATGCTCCTTCTCCTGTTGGTCTCATCCAAGGCACTTGCCAGAGCTCCGGTTACATGGTCAGCATACATCAAGACCTTCCCGTTTATATTTCTGGCTGCCCGGCCTATGGTCTGTATCAGGGATATCTCTGAACGTAAGAAGCCCTCTTTGTCCGCATCAAGAATAGCCACCAGGGAAACCTCTGGCAAGTCCAGTCCCTCCCTTAACAGGTTGATGCCTACCAGCACATCAAACTCTCCGGTTCTCAGCCCCCGCAGTATCTCTATCCTTTCTATGGTGTCTATTGTAGAATGAAGATATCTTACCCTGACCCCCTGGCTAGCAAGGTAATCGGCCAGGTCTTCAGCCATCCTTTTTGTAAGCGTGGTTACCAGCACCCTCTCCTGCTTGGAGACCCTTTCCTTTATCTCTGAAATAAGGTCGTCTATCTGCCCTTCAGTGGGCTTTATGACCACCTGGGGGTCTACCAGTCCGGTAGGCCGGATGATCTGCTCCGCTATCTGGCTGCTCACCCTTCTCTCATAAGGCCCGGGGGTAGCTGAAGTAAATATACACTGGCTTATCTTTTGCTCAAATTCCTCGTACCGCAAGGGCCTGTTATCCAAAGCAGAAGGTAGTCTGAAACCATAATCAACCAGGGTCTGTTTCCTGGAGCGGTCACCTTCATACATGCCTCTTATCTGGGGTACGGTTATATGTGACTCATCGATGACCATAAGAAATTCCTGTGGGAAAAAGTCTATGAGGGTATTGGGTGGTTCCCCCGGCCTTTTGCCCAATATATGCCTTGAATAATTCTCTATTCCGCTGCAAAACCCAAGCTCAGCGATCATCTCCATATCGTAGCGCGTCCTTGACTCCAGCCGCTGAGCTTCCAGGAGCCTGCCCTCTTTTTTAAAATATTGCAATCTCTGCCCAAGTTCCTCTTCAATGGTCTCAAGAGCCCTCCCAACCCATTCCCTTGTAGTCAAAAAGTGGGTAGCAGGAGATATTATGACCACGTCTTTTTGGCCGTATATCTCTCCTGATACAGGGTCGAATTCCGTTATCTTTTCAATATCGTCCCCAAAATACATAACCCTTATCGCCCTGTCCTGGTATGCAGGGAATATTTCTGCAGTATCCCCTTTTATCCTGAACCTTCCATTGGTGAAATCATAATCATTTCTTTCATACCTTATGTTCACCAGGTTCTTTATAAGGGTGTCCAGCGGGTACTGTTCATCTTTCTTGAGCATAATCCTTTGTTTCTCATATTCTTCAGGGGATCCCAGGCCGTATATGCATGATACGCTTGCCACCACTATCACGTCGGTGCGGGTATATAAAGCGTTCGTTGCTGAAAGCCTAAGTTTTTCTATCTCCTCATTTATGGAAGTATCCTTTTCAATATACATGTCCTTGCCGGGAAGGTATGCCTCCGGCTGGTAATAATCATAATAGGACACAAAGTATTCAACAGAATTATGGGGAAAAAATTCCTTGAACTCATTAGTAAGCTGGGCGGCTAGGGTCTTATTGGGTGCGATTACCAGAGCAGGCAGCCCTACATTTTTTATAACATTTGCCATGGTATATGTCTTGCCTGAACCGGTGACACCCAAAAGGGTCTGAAATTTATAGCCGTCCCTGAGTCCCCGGGTCAGCCTGGATATCGCCCTGCCCTGGTCCCCCTGCGGGCTGTAATTTGATACTATTTTAAAACTTTCAGCCATTTATATCACCATATCGTCTATGGATGTCTTCAGCCACCTTGCCGCATATAGACTCAAGCTTTTTTCTATCCCCGTTATTTTCAATGACATAGTCCATACGGCCGTTGCACAGCCTGATCTTCTGCCCCTTTATCTTCATTTCCGCTTTTTGTTCGGGAATCCCTTTGTTCAACAGGTTTTTCTTTCTGACATCCTTGGAAGCTTTCACCCATATCACATAATCGCATAACACATCCAGCTTACAATTAAACAAGACCGCCGCATCTATTATGACAAAATCCTTATCCGTATATTCCCTGATCTGGTTTTTGACCTCACGCCTTATAAGGGGGAACATTATGCGGTTTAATTTTTTAAGTTCCGCGCTGCTGCTGAACACCCTGTCGGCAAGGGCGCCAAAATCAAGGCTCTCCCCATCAAAGACTTCTTCACCGAAGACGGTCCTTATATGTTTTAATATGTCCTCTTCGCTGTCGTATACGTCTTTGGCCAGGCTGTCTACATCTATACTCACGCAACTTTCAAGCTTTTTTTCAAGGATTCCGGCTACTGTACTTTTTCCTGAACCTATTCTTCCAACGATCCCTATGATAAAGATAAAATCCTCCTATCTAAATCCAAACACATAAAATAATATAACAAACCCCATAAAAATCAATTAATGGGGTTTTTTAAGGCAGCCTTATATAAGGCTGCTGAAATATGCTTTTTGCTTAGGGCTTGTAAGCTAATCTATATTAGCTTCGTCTTTCATCTCTTTAAGCAGTTTTTTTATGGTCTCCTCTTTTTCATCGGAGGGAACATCCTTGGCATCTTCGTCGGATTCATTTATTTCTGGCTCTGTGTCTTCTTTCTTTTCAGGTTCCTGCTGTACAGGCTCTTCGACCTGTTTTACACTGAAAGCCATTCTTCTTTTATCGAAATCAATATCAATGATCCTTACCGTAAGTTTATCTCCAATCTTTGCTACATCGCTTGGTTTCTTAACTGGTTTACTGCTAAGTTCAGAAATATGGACAAGGCCTTCCATTCCATCTTCTATTTGTACAAAAAGACCAAACTTCACTATCCTGGTCACTTTTCCCTCTACAATGTCACCATTGGAATATTTCTTTATTTTCTCCATCCAGGGATCTTTCTGGGTCTGCTTGAGTCCCAATGAAAGCCTTTGTTTGTCATAATCTACATCAAGTACCTCTACCTCGACCTCATCATTGACCTCAACAACTTCAGAAGGGTGTTTCACATGATTCCAGGAAAGCTCTGATATATGAATCAAGCCGTCTACACCGCTTACATCAACAAAAGCGCCGAATTCAGCAATACTGGTTATAGCCCCCTTTCTGATCTGCCCTATCTCTATATTCTCCAAGACCTCTTTGCGTTGTTCTCTTCTCTCATCTTCTATTATCGCTTTTCTGGAAAGCACAACATTGTTCCTGTTTCTATCTACTTCAATAATCTTGCATTTGCATTTCTCTCCTATGTATGAAGCAAGTTCTTTCGTCTTCCTGACATCTATAAGTGACGCCGGCAAAAAACCCCTTAAGCCTATATCCAGTATTAGCCCGCCTTTGACATGCTCGATAACATCACCTTCGACTGTCCCTCCATTTCTGTATAAATCCTCGATGCGGTCAAAATTTTTCTCTACTTCCGCTCTTTTCTTGGAAAGCAATAACCTTCCGTCTTGATCCTCTTTCTGCAACACCAGTATTTCGACAACATCATCGACTTCTACAATCTCTTCCGGCCTTACACTGTTTCTGATGGATAACTCAGGCAGCGGTATAACTCCTTCAGACTTGTACCCTATGTCTATGAGTACTTCGTCCTTATCAATCTTTACCACCTTTCCTTTAAGAATATCTCCCTCATTAAAATCTATGATAGTAAGATCGTAATTAGGGACCATCTTACCATTCTCATCCTCCACCATACAGTTTTCGTCAGTGATGCTTCCTTCTAAATTGTCTTTAAACATGTTTTACAAAATCACCCTCTCTTTTTAATAGTCAAAAAAGAATACCATGCTAACCTAAAATTAGCAACATTTGAATAATATATTATAAATTATTTTTCTTAAATATACCAATTTTTACCTGTTTTTATGTCTACTTTCAGACTTACTTTCAGGTCTATGCACTCTTCCATGGATTTTTTTACCATTTCCCGGACTATTTTATTATCTCTCTGTTTTAACTCCAAAACCAGTTCGTCATGTACATGAAGTATAATATTGCAATCAAGGCCGGCTTCATTTAAACGCCCATAGAGGGATGTAGTAGACAATTTCATTATGTCCGCCGCACTTCCCTGTATGGGGGTATTGACCGCCAGCCTCTCCCCCAGATTCCGGATCCTGAAATTTGAGCTGCCAAGCTCTACGATCTTTCTTTTTCTTCCAAACATAGTAGTGGCATAACCTGACCTGTAGGCCTCTTTTCTGAGATAATCTATATATCTGCTCACCTTTGGAAATCTCTCAAAATAAGCATGGATGTATTTTTCAGCTTCATCTTCTGATATGGAAAGCCTATTCATAAGCCCATATTTGGTCATACCATATATTATACCGAAGTTTATTGCCTTGGCTTTGCGCCTCATGCCTTCATCTACCTGCCCGTAATCAGTATTAAAGATCTCTGAAGCGGTCCTCGAATGTATATCCTCACCCCTGTTAAACGCTTCTATCAACCCGTCATCTTCAGACAGATGGGCGAGTATCCTCAATTCTATCTGGGAATAATCTGCTGCCATTATAAGGTCATATCCGGTACCCGGAACAAATGCTTTCCTTATCTGCCTTCCAAGGTCAGTCCTTATAGGTATATTCTGAAGGTTAGGATCATTAGAGCTTATCCTCCCCGTAGTAGTACCCATCTGGTTATAGGTAGCGTGTATCCTGCCGTCAGATGGGTCTATGAGCTGGGGAAGCACATCGATATAAGTATTTTTTAATTTGGTCTTTTCCCTGTATTCCAGTATTTTTTCAACTACAGGTGAGTGGTCCCTTATTGCCAAAAGTGCCGAGACATCTGTGGAATAACCAGTCTTGGTCTTCTTGGTAGCAGGAAGGCCCATCTTCTCATATAGCATGCAAGCCAGCTGCTGGGTGGAATTTATGTTAAAACTCTCATCGCAAATCTCATATATTTCTTTTTTTAGCTTTTCGATATTTTCTTCATATTGGCCTATCAGGTCCTGAAGATATGCTTTGTCTACATAAACACCTGTATATTCCATATCAGCAAGGACTCCTATAAGGGGCTCTTCTATCTGACCATAGACCCTTTCCAAGCCTTCTTTTTTAATTTCCCTTGAAAGTGAGGCCTCAATAGAAGGGTACAAGCTTATCCGTTGCATATCCAGTTCTAGCCCTTCCCTTTGCCCAAAAGAAAGTTCCAGCTGTCCCGTTTTTTGGTCCCCTTCCCTTATATCCACACCGCAGGTCTTATATATCATATCATCAAGGCGCACATCCGGCTGATGCTGGTTAAGAAGAAGATACATAACTTTAAAGTCTTTTACCTTAGGTGGAAAAGGGTAACCATGCCTCTTAAGTACCTTGTAAAAATTCTTAAAATCATAACCTGCCCACCCATGCTTGCCTGAAAAGATCTTCTTTGCCTCTTCTTTTGAATTTTTTTGAAATGATTTCAGGTCCATACTGTATACATCATCGTTATCTAAATAAAAAAGGATTAAGCCTTCAGTGTTATGCAATACGTAGACCGTGTCTTTGAGCTTTCCCGCCAGGTCCTTTAGCTGTGACGTGCTTTCTATGTCTACAAGCTTTTTTTTGGATGTTTTCCGCTCAACCTTCCCGCCTCGTTTCCCTAAGGGAAGCTCTATGTTTTTCAATCTTTTATAGACATTCCTAAACTCAAGGGTGGCCAATAGCTTTTCTATCTTTGCTATATCTATATCTGCATATGAGTTTTTCAGGGCATCATCTACATCAAGCCGGGGGTCCAGCTTCAATTCAGTAAGCTCCAGGCTCCTGAAAGCCAATTCCCTGTTTGCCTCAAGAAGCTTTTTGAGCCTGTTATTCTCTATTTTGTCTAAATGCCTGTATATTTCATCTATGCCTTCATATTTCTCTAAAAGTTTCACAGCAGTCTTGGGTCCTATACCAGGAATACCAGGAATATTGTCAGAAGTATCACCCATCAGCGCTAAAAGATCCTTCATTCTTTCAGGCTCCACCCCAAACTTTTCCTTTACCGTTTTTGGTTTATAGGTCATCGTATCGGTTATGCCTTTTTTGTTTACAACCACTTTCACTTTCTCGGACACAAGCTGGAGGATGTCCTTGTCCCCGCTTACTATATATATCTGATTAAAATCTTTTAGTGCCTTGTCGGTTAAGGTAGCGATGATATCGTCAGCCTCATAACCTTCCTTTTTTAACACAGATATCTTGAAAGCTGCCAGCACTTCTTCTATTAAAGGCA
>PWSB01000186.1 GCA_003563375.1 Actinomycetota bacterium
ATTCACGATAAGCCTTCTATCAACATCAATATTTACCATATTTATGGACAGAATTTATATAAGCTATATAGTTCTGGTGAGGGATATAATCCACAATAGAATGGGAGCTGTCCGAAATATAACCAAAACCTGGTTTTAGAACCTCCATATGTTCAATAACATCCTTTTCTACGTCCTCAGGAGTGCCTTTGGCTAGTGGAAACTCGATGTCGATATTGCCGCAAAGGGCTACCCTTGAGCCAAACCTCTTCTTGTAATCCCGGTAGTCTATTCCATAAGGATCAAGTGGATTTATGCAGTCCACACCCATATGGATTAGATCTTCTACCAATTCATCGATCTTGCCATCAGAATGGAAGATTATAGCCACACCTGCTTCAGCCGCCGGCTCCATTATCCTTGCCATCCTGGGCACCCATATCTCTTTCATCAACTTTGGCGGAAGAAAAAGGCCGGTTTTAAAAGCAACATCATCCCCTATGAATATGAAATCTACACCACTTTTGACCAGGATCTCGGTAATCCGAGCGAAATGGTCCGTGGATATTTCCAGCATATCTTCCACCAGGCCTCTATCCTCATAACACATCATCATAAAATCGTTCATGCCAACTATAAATTCATACAGGGTTTGCATCATGCATCCGTATGATGCCCCAACACCTATTTTGCTGTCTCTTTTTCTTACCGCTTCCTTGTATTCTTTAAGATATTTTATTGCATTGTGCAGCTGGGGTCTGGGGTCCAGAATGACTTTCTGGAAATCTTTTCTGTTTTTAATGCTTTTATCTGCTACCTGCACTAATTTCCCCTCGCTGTTTTTCCTTTTAAAAGGGGTCCACATGCCAGCATCAAAAAAGATCACATCCTGGCCTATAACATAACATAGATCGAGAAAATCATCCGGATACATCGGCCTGATTTCTTCGGCCTGAATGCCTTTTGCAGGATTGCCTCCATAAGCCAATGTATTTCCTGCATGCTTTCCTAATATCTTTTCAACATGCTTTTCTTCAATAAGGTTATCAATATTGGGGACCCGGTCTACAGGTTCTCTTCTTATTGCAGCAAGAAGCCTTTCTTTATCAGGTTCTCCTATATAAGGTTCAAACTTTTTATACTCTATCATAGGAAAATGGTCCTTTCTATAATTTGTTCTTACAGCTACTTGGCCTGGTTTTTAAAGATTACCTCCCTTATCAGGGACATATTATCTACAAAGTTATTTTTGGCAAGGTTGTCCCCGATCCGGTCTTGGCGGCACAGCAGCTTTTCTGCTAAAGATTCAAAATCCTCTATGAAATTTACCGAAAGCTTTAGCATCTTTAACGGATCGTTTCTTGGAGAGGATGTGTCTATGTTCAACCACCCGTCAAAACCATATTTTCCCAGCCAGTAAAACATTTCCAGGGTGTCCCAGAAATTAATACTCCCGAATACCAGGTCAGGGTCTGCATCCCTGTAATTGTCATTTAGATGAATTTGGTATAATTTATCTTCCCTTTCCAGCAGGGCTAAGGATTCTGCGGGCCTTTCCTGGGCGAAAAGAGAATGGCCCAGGTCAAGGGCAACCCCTATATTGTCAGCTTTTATGCATTTTATGATATAAAGGGCTTTTCCGATATCTTCGATATATGATTTAGCCCGCGGGTCTTTTTGCTTGTACTCTATAGCTAGTTTTACACCAGGGTTATAGGCAGCTATCTCTTCAAGGGATTCTATAAAATAGTCATAAGCTTTTACATAATCACTTTCAAAGACATAATCAAAACCGTCATGGGCGGGCCATATCAACACACTGTACGCATCCAGTTCAAGGGCAAGGTCCATAGTGGCCTTGGCAATTTTTACAGCTTCCTTCCTGATTTTTTTTTCATGTGTCGAAAATGCCCCATGTTTCCATTTTTTATCTCCCCACAGTTCAGGGCAGATATCCGCAACCCTCAGCCCGTATTCATTAAACTTCTTCTTGAGCTTATCCGGATTTTCAATGAGAGGATGGCCGGGGTACCATACACCCAGACCGTTTAGCCTGTCAATCTTTGAGACAGCTTCCAGGGTCTGTTCTAAATCCTTGGGTTTAAAATAACCTTCCGGTACATATCTTTCCTTAAAGGCACCGAAGGTAGCCAGACTGGCATTAATGTTAAACTTGAGCTTTTTCAATTTACCTCCCCTAGTTTAAAAAGTTCTGCTGCATTGTTATAAAAGACATCCGCCTTAGCTGAATCATCAATATCCGACAATAGCACATTGCTTATGTGATATCTGATATCCATCATGGGCATATCTGTTCCAAACAAGCTCCTTCCCCTACCAACCCGGTTTAACACTTTCTTAAACACAGGAGGATAGAAACAATCACCGGAAAAATCCATATACAGGGTTTCATGGTCTTTGACAAGGTCTATGACTTCATCATAAAAATCTGTTTTTCCCCCGGAATGCACCAGTAATACTTTCAGGTTTGGGAAATTCTTTAACACATTCTTAAATAGAAGGGGATTGCTGTATTTTTGCTTGGGATTTTCAGTATAGGGGCTCCATGTATGAGCTGCTACAACTATCTGCTTGGATGAGGCATATTCCCATAACGGATAATATTTTCTGCTGTCAATATAGGTCTCCGAGCCTGGGGGCCAGATCTTTATGCCGGCAAAATTTATATCTTTCCTGTATTTTTCTATGATTTTCAAAGACTTATCCGATTGTTCTGCAACATAGACCAATTGCCAGAAAATAGAGCTCCCAAATTTTTTCCGGGCCTCCAGGATTTTCTCTATCTGCCCATCAAGGTCTCCGAATATCCCCATTATATGTGAACAGATGGATGTCTCGACATTAAAGGTTTTCTGCAGCTCCATCACCCTTTCATCACTATATTTATAATAAAGTGTGTTTGCTGCGATCCCCAGATGCATATGTGAGTCGATGATCTTAAATTTTTTTAACTCTTCTTCTACATTCATCTTAGGCAATTTCTATCTCCTTCATTATCTTGTCAAGGTTATCAAATGCTATATTTTGTTTATCGGATTCGCTTATTTGTGCAAAAATTATCCTGTTTGTATTTATCCCCATTGGTATGTTTGGATGGTTTGTACCGAAAATAAGCCTTTCTGAACCAAATTTTTCCACATATCCTTCTATCTGGTCATAGAGGAGCATGCCGCTTACCTCTATATAAAGGTTCTTATACCTTTCCAGAAGGGGAAAATAAAACCTGCTGAACATACATTGCTTCAAACTTGTCTCCAGTATAAAAGGAAGATCGGTATTTTCCTCAAGGACCTTCTGCAGGGCATCGATGTCAAAATACTTATTTCCAGTAATATCAAGCTGTTTCAGGTCAATCATGACAGGGAACCTGTATCCGGCCAGGACCTTGTATATTTTTTTCATGTAATAGTCGTTTACATAAAAAAGCTGCCTTTTGGGGAAAACCCTGAAAAGCCTGACTTTTCTTTTATAGGCTTCTTTGACATATTTGCTGAAATCATATGTATAATAAGCATCGGGGGTGAGTATAAAACCGTAATGCAGTCCTTCTATTTCTTCTCCCAGGCAGGTTTTCAAAAGTTTTTTGTTTCCAACATCCCAATCATAATCAACAGCCATCTTGCTGGTAACAACTGCCTTTGCTATATCATTTTCGCCTAACTTCTCCTTTATGTCATCTATTCCCCTTACTTTTTCTTTCTTTTCATACAGGTCACTGCTTAAATAATAATGTTTTGAATCCACCCAGTTGTTCAGGTCAAAAAAAATCATTTCCTGCCTTTCTTTTTTCGATGAAGTTGCAATAAGGATATTTCATGCATTCACTATTTTTCTCTCTGAGCCATCTTTTCCGTTCTTTACCAAAGTACCCCCTGTTATGAGTTTTACTATCTCATCTATATCTGTATCTTCTGCAAGCCTCTCTCCAACTTTTTTCCCAACCCTTAATACTGCGAACCTGTCTGCGACCATAAAAGCATGTTCGAGGTTATGGGTGATAATTATGATTGAGATCCCCTCTTCCTTGCATTTTTTAACCAATTCCAGGATATGCCCCACTTCTTTTACCGCCAGTGCTGCGGTTGGCTCATCCAGGATGATTATGTTCTTTCCAAATGCAGCTGCTTTGGCAACCGCTATTGACTGTCTCTGTCCTCCTGATAGAAATTTTACCTGTTCCCTGATATTGGGTATGGTGATTCCCAGCGTATCCAGTATCTCTTTAGATCTTTTTTCCATATAACGGTGGCGAAGAAATTTCAATGTTCCTCCCAGTACAGATACTTTTTCTTCCCGGCCCAGAAAAAGATTATTGGCCACGTTTAAGCTGTCAACTAAAGCCAGATCCTGATAAACAGTCTCGATTCCGGCCCTTTTTGCCTCTATAGGGCTGGCAAAATCAACTTTTCTGCCTTTTAGATATATTTCTCCTCTATTTTGGATAATAGCTCCGGATATGATCTTGATGAGCGTGGACTTTCCTGCACCATTGTCTCCTACCAGGGCAAGGACTTCGTTTTTATAAAGATCTAAGCTTACATCATCAAGGGCCACCAGGGCCCCGAATTTTTTGGTTATATTCTTAAGGCTGAGTATTACTTCTTTTCCCATACAATTCCTCTCTCTATCTAAAGCAGCAGCTGATTTTTGTTAATATTTGAATCCTCCGCCGCGGATCACATTTATAAAGACTGCTATTATGATTATAGCCCCCCTTACTATCATCTGCCAGAATGTCTGTATTCCCAGAATAGTCATCCCGTTCTGGATCACTACCAGTACTATTACACCGAGGATTGTACCGGTAAGCTTACCGCTTCCCCCGGAAATGCTTATTCCCCCGAGCAGTACCGCAGCTATAACATTAAGAAGCGCTGCCTCGCCAACATTTGGTTGAAGTGAGCCCACCTGTGAAAGAAGCAGAAAAGCTCCTATGCCGCCTGTGACCCCTGAGATCATCAAGGCGCCAAAACGTATTTTTCTTAAATTCACTCCAGCCAGAAAGGAGGCATTGCTATTGCCGCCCACTGCAAACAGGTATCTACCGAATTGGGTATGCTTTAGTGTGATGTGTATAACCAGATAGGCAAATATCATGATTATAAGGCTGTAAGGTATACCAAACAATGAACCTCTTCCTATAGCAAAATAATTTCCCCTGGTCTCCGGGTTTAGAGACAGTGTCCTTGATGCGGTTATCATATAAGTAAAGCCTCTCATGACCATAGCAGAAGATATGGTCCCTATTATGGGATGGACTTTTAGCACAGTTACAATAAAGCCATTGACTGCCCCAAGAGCCGCTCCGGCTGCCAGGCAAAAAAACAAGACAATACCTATATGGAATCCTGCCCTGTCAAGGGTTATGCTTGCAGCGCCAACTAGCGCAAGGATGGTATACTGGCTAACATCAAGCATTCCCACTATCAATGCTACAGTCGCTCCGGCTGCCATGACCCCCAATATGGTCATGTACAGACCTATGTTTGCCAGGTTGCTGGAGGTAAAAAAGAAAGGTGAAGTTGAGCTGAATAATATAAGCAGTAATATGAGGGCTACAGCTAAACTTATTTGAGGACCCCAATTTTTATTAAGCTCAGCAATATTCTTTTTTATGTTTTCCATATATTTTTTCCTATTTTTGTAAATTTGAATATTTTTTAAGCGCGTCCAAAACTCAATTTTTTGGGTGTACACCCGTCTTAAATCCTGCGTCAGGTGCACACCCTGAACCTTGCAGCCTTAAAGCACCCTATTTAAGGCTGGGGATACTTTATTGGACTGGATAGTACTCATCTATATTTCCTTCATGTAATGGGAAGTGGTCCAAGAATACAAATAGAGGGACATCCTTTCCTTCAAGTATATCAATAGCCATGGGTATTACCTGTGACCCATAGGTCTCCGGGGCATAAGCTACAGAAGATACCCAGACATCTCCGCCGCCACCCCTCAAGTGATCATGGAAAGGAGTATCTCCGCCATGGGAGAAAAGGAGGACATCATCTTCCCTGCCAGAGAGCTCTACCCCGGCAAATACCCCTGCTCCTGTCTCATCATTGTGTGTGATCACCAGTACATTGTTGAGACCGGGATTAGCAGTTAGAAAATCAGTGATGGTATCTCTTGCGTCCAGGGTCTGCTCGTCGGCTCCGGCATCAAAAATAAATTCCATATCCTCATCAGGCATATCTATGCCTGTAGCCTTCTCTTTGAGATAGTCCTTAAAACCCAATACCCTGTCAAGGACAAGGTCTCCGCCACCGACATAATATATGCCTACCAGGGCTTCGACTTTACCATCCCATCTGTCTTTTATGACACTTTCCGCATATTCTGCCAGCACCTCGCCTGCCTTATAGCCGTCTACTCCAAAATAATAGGTATCTTCGTAGACAGTATCCATGGATATAAGCTCCACCCCTGCCTCCTGGGCCATCTGAAGCATGGTCTCGCCTACCTCTGGAATCCAGTTAAAATCAATGATGAGGTCGGCACCCTGATCTATAAGCACTTGCGTATTTGAGATCATCCTTGTCCCATCCATCTCTGATTCGGTATAAAGAAGCTCTACCCCATGCTCCAAAGCGGCTTCCCTTATGCCTTCGTGGACTTTATAACAAAATTCATGACTGTCAGCGAAATTATTAAAACCGATGGTCCATTGGCTATCTGCAGGCTCCACTGCTGCAGTTTCAGCCGGCTCTTCTGCGGGTGGTGCAGGTTCTGCCGCTGGTGCACAAGCACTAAGGCCAAAGGTTGCCAGCATAGTAAAAGACACTATTATACTGGAAAGCAACAAAATAATTCTTCTTGATACCATAGCATGACTCCTTTTTGATTTTTTACAAAATTTAAAAAATGGGTTTGCTTGCTTTGAGGAGGTCACCACCTCCTTTCGAATTCTTATTATTTATAATATTTATGAATTAATTAGTTCTTTTCTGATTGTCTTTTATATTATAACTTTTTTTTTGCCAAAAATTCAAATTTTTTTGAAAAATTTTTTTATTTCACTTCAATAGGGCATTTCTTCTATTGCATCGTATACCGCCCTGAACCCCTCTTTAAATATATCCCTTATATCCTTCCGGTTGACCCCCATCATCCCCATCTCAGTAAAACCTATCAACTTCATAGGGCCCGGGTCGCTTTTTAACAGATCCTTTATATATCTCTTGGTTCTGTTGTATCCGTTATAAAAAATTGTCTCAGGGCAATTGATCAATACGATGACCTTCTCACCTAAAACCCTGCGTAATTTATCCAAAGGGAGGTCACTATAAGGAGGAGGGGTGTATGACTCCAAAAAATCCGGTGCCATTGCCTTTAAGACTTCAATCTGCCTTTCCAGCAGCCTGGCATGCACATGAATACCACATTTTTTTCCCTTTTTTCTGAACAGCTTAGAATACTTTTTAAAAAAAGGGAGGGCATATTGCAAATATTCGTCTGGCCCTAAGTTGTCAGACATATCCCCTAGATATACCAGGTCGAAGACTTCTATGCCGGCAAGCTTTTCCATATACCTCTGGTTTCGGTTTTCCAAAGCTTTTAGTAACCTGCTAAAATCCTCAGGATGGTCATGCTTTTGAAATGTCCAATTCTCCAGACCCAACATATATTGGGATTCTATATATGGAGCTATCCCTGCAACCAGATGAAGCAGCCCGTCATCGCCCAGATCTTCATCTATCAGTTTGAATTCTTTCGGATTTATATTATAGACGGTGTCGTCGATCAAAAAAATAAGGGGCCCGTAATCATTTATATCTTTTATCAAAGGGGTCTGGGGGATCTTCCAGTCAAGCGAGGAAGTCCTTAGGCTGCCCCTGCAAACTTCATAATTTATGTCCCCTGCAGGTGTAGAATAGGTAATTTTATCCCCATTTTGGCATTTGCTGCTGGTTATGCTTACATTAGGTGTTTCCGAAATAGAAGCAGGTTCATTTATAAGAGGGCCTACATTAGTCAATAGCCCTAACCCTTTATTTCTGAGCATTCTTTCGAATGAACCCCTGGGCATGAGATCAGAAAAAATGCAAAAAGGGACTTTGTCAGGTTTCTCCCCCCTTATAACCGCTAATATCCTGTCACGGTTATTCATAAATGACCTCCATGTCAGGTATGAGATTTATATATATGGCCTGCTGGAAAAATTATATCATCTATGGTCCCGGATCATAAAGTATTTTTACTTTTTTTAAAACTGACCCTCTACCGCCTTTACAAACTCTTTGGCCGCCCCTGAAGCATCATCTGCATATATCTCTATGCCGTAGCGGTCAGCAAAGCTTCTGGTAACCGGAGCCCCTCCTACG
>PWSB01000224.1 GCA_003563375.1 Actinomycetota bacterium
AGGTGAAGAAAGTGGAGGACATAACCGGTTTCCCTGAAATGCTTGATGGCAGAGTGAAGTCACTGCATCCTTATATCCACGGGGCCCTGTTAGCTGATAGAAAAAATAAAAAACATATGCAGCAGGTAAAAGAGATGGGACTAAAACTCATTGATATGGTCGTAGTCAACCTTTACCCTTTCAAAGAAACTATCTCTAAGCCTGATGTAAAAATGGAGGAGGCAGTTGAAAATATCGATATCGGTGGACCTACTATGATAAGAAGTGCTGCCAAAAACTACAAAAGTGTTGCGGTTGTGGTAAACCCACAGGATTATTCCATGATAGCAAGCGAGATGGAAAAAAATAATGGCCGTTTAAATGATGACACTCTTTTTGGATTATGTGTTAAGGCCTTTGGCCACACTCACCAATACGATGGCTTTATACATGATTATTTCTCCTCACTGGGCGGTGAGGGAGGTTTCTCTGATACGGTAAAGTTTGCCTTGAGCAAAATACAGGACCTAAGGTATGGGGAGAACCCCCATCAAAGGGCTGCTTATTACAGGTTGTCCGAAAGCCAGCCAGGTTCACTGGTGGATTCTGAACAGCTGCAGGGAAAGGAACTATCTTATAATAACATTCTGGATGTTAACGCAGCCTTTAGCATAGTAAAAGAATTTCCCCAGATATGCGTGTCTGTGATAAAGCACAATAATCCTTGCGGGGCAGCCCTGGGGGAGAATGTTGCCGACGCTTATAAAAAGGCCTATAAAACGGATCCAGTCTCTGCATTCGGCAGTGTAGTAGCCTGCAATGAAGAATGGACAGGGCAAGCAGCTGAATTTCTTGCTGATAAATATGTCGAAGTCCTTATAGCTCCTTCTTTTGAACAGGAAGCGCTTGGGATACTGAAGAAAAAGGAAAATTTGAGGGTATTAAAAATTGATTTTGATTTAGATGAATATATAAAAAGGCTTACCGAAGGTAAAATAAGGCAAGTGGATATTAAAAGTGTAGACGGGGGGATGCTGCTCCAGGATTTGGATGCAGGCATAGATGACCGTTATAAGATGCAGGTTGTAACTGATGCCAAGCCTTCCGATAGACAGTGGGCAGACCTTCTTTTCGGGTGGCAGATAGCTAAAAATGTGAAGTCAAATTCAATAGTGCTGGCTAAAGATGGGATGACCGTAGGGATAGGGGCCGGCCAGATGAGCAGGATCGATTCGGTGAGGATTTCCATAGATAAGTCAGAAGGCAGGGCAGAAGGCTCCTGTCTCTGCTCGGATGCTTTTTTCCCCTTTGAAGATGCGGTCGAGGTGGCTGCAGAAAATGGGATATCTGCAATTATACAGCCCGGAGGTTCTGTTAAGGACACACAGATCATAGAGACTTGTAACAGGCATGGCATTACCATGGTATTCACCGGAAAAAGGCATTTTAAGCATTAAAAAGGCCCTCTTTAGAAAACCTTTACCGCAAAAGGATCTTTTTGTAGTGTATGTTTTACCACGTCATCTATATTATCTACAAATACAAGCTCCAGGCCTTTCAATATATTCGGCGGCACTTCATCAAGGTCCTTTTTATTCTTGGAAGGGAGAATGACTTTTTTAAGCCCTGCTGTCTTTGCAGCTAAAAGTTTCTCCTTCAAGCCGCCTATAGGCAGCACCCTGCCCCTGAGGGTGATCTCCCCGGTCATGCCAACATCCCTTTTCACCGGTATACCTGTAAAAGTGGAGACCAGAGAAGAAGTTATGGCTACACCTGCTGAAGGACCGTCTTTGGGAATGGCTCCTGCGGGGACGTGTATATGTATATCCGATTTTGAAAACATCTCAGGGTCTATACCGAAATCTTTTGTTTTGGATCTGAAGTAGCTCCTGGCTGCTTTAGCTGACTCCTGCATTACATCCCCAAGCTTGCCGGTAAGGATCAATTCCCCTTTTCCGCTGTAACGGGTTGACTCGACAAGGATAATGTCTCCGCCTACAGGCGTGTAAGCAAGGCCTGTGGCCACACCCACCTTGTCTTCATCCTCTATCTCACTGGGCTGGATCTTTGAGACCCCGAGGTAGTCTCTTACCTTTTTCTTGTCTATGACTTTGGGGTAATCTTTTTTCTCGACTATCTCTCTGGCAACTTTTTTGCATATATTGGCTAGCTCCCTTTCAAGATTTCTAACCCCTGCTTCCCTGGTGTATTCTTCGATGACCAGAAGAACAGCTTTTTTATCAAACCTTATATCATATTTTTCTATGCCCTGCTCCTTAAGCTGCTTGGGAATCAAAAATTTTTGGGCAATATATATCTTTTCTTCAGAACTGTACCCAGGTATCTCGATGACTTCCATTCTGTCTTTTAAAGCAGGATGGATAGTATCCAATATATTTGCAGTGGTAACAAACATAACATTAGAGAGGTTAAATGGAACCTCTAGGTAATGGTCCCTGAAAGAATTGTTTTGCTCAGGGTCCAAAACTTCCAATAATGCTGAAGAAGGGTCTCCCCTGAAATCAGCTCCAACCTTGTCTATTTCATCGAGCATGAACAAGGGGTTGTTTGTGCCTACCTGCATAAGCCCCTGTACTATCCTTCCCGGAAGGGCTCCTACATAGGTCCTCCTGTGACCTCTTATTTCTGCCTCATCCCTTACTCCGCCTATAGACATCCTGATGAATTTCCTGCCCATGGCTTTGGCTATAGATTGGCCCAGGGAAGTCTTGCCGACTCCAGGAGGCCCTACAAAACAAAGTATGGGCCCTTTGGTGGCGGTACCTTTAAGCTTTCTTACCGCAAGGTAATCAAGGATGTGCTCTTTTACTTTTTCAAGGTCATAGTGGTCCCCGTCAAGGACCTGTTTTGCCTTCCTGAGGTTGAGGACATCCTTGGTCTTTTCGGACCACGGCACATCAAGCATGGTGTCCACATAAGTCCTTACATAAGAATATTCAGGGCTCATACTGGGTATGCTCTCGAGCCTCTGTATCTCTTTTTCTACTTTATGCCTGGCTTCTGCAGGCATCTTTTTCTTTTTGATCTTTTCCTCATATTCTTTGGCCATTGCTACGCTTTCATCTGATTCTCCCAGCTCATTCTTTATAGCTTTAAGCTGCTGCCGCAAGTAATATTCCCTCTGTGTTTTGCCGACTTCTTTTTGGACCTTATCCCTTATTTGGGACTGTACTTCAAATTTTTTGAGCTCTTCGGTAAGATATTCCGTCAATTTAGCCAATCTTTTTTTGACATCAAGCTCTTCAAGTATCTTTTGCTTGGCATGTGTCGAGGACAGGAGATAGGAGGCAAAAAGGTCTGCCTGGACTTCAGGCTTGGAAATATTTGTTGCTGCTACAACAAATGCCGTAGGCAAAGGAATGCCAAGCTGGATGAACTTCTCAACCTGCATCCTTATTGTTGTATTTAGCTTTTTAAATTCCTCATCCTCTTCATATGGTTCATCCTCCAATACCTCTATTGCAGCCCTGAAATACTTATCGCTCTGTGTATAATACTTGATCTTCACCCTGGATATACCCTCCACAACACACTTGATCTCATCCTCCGAGGTCTCTACCACCTGTTTTATCACACAAGCGGTCCCGATTTCATAGAAATCTTCCTTGGTCACATCTTCTTTATCCTGCTCTTTTTGTGCCACTACAACGATTATCTTATGCTCTTCCCTGGCACTTTTCACGGCTTCCAAAGATTTTTGTCTACCAACTATAAGGGGGGTGGAAAGATAAGGAAAAACCACGCTGTTTTTTAAGCTTAACAACGGTAATTCCTGTGGTATTCTAATCTTTTCTTTCTCGTCTGCCATGATATATATCAACTCCTGTTTATTTATAAAATCTCTAAATTAAAATTACTGCAAAACCAACTTCAATGCAATGAATCAAAAATCTAATTAAGATTATAGCAAAATTATCATAGATTACCAAATAAATTGTATCTACTTAGAAAATAATTTTTCACTTAAAGTGAAATTGAAAATGGATTATATATGACTTAATCTGCGAAGTCAAATGTTGTATAATGGTTTGGTTAAAAAATACTGGTTGGGAGCTGAAATAAATGAAAACTCAGTTGGATTGTGTACCATGCGTACTGGACCAATGCATAAATACCTTAAACATATCTAAGGTAAGTGATACTGTTAAAAAAAAGACTATAAAAATGCTTATAAAAAGATTAGAGGATATGGATTTTAATCTGGCGCCAACAGAGAATTCTGATCTGGCCTATTTGGTCTGTAAAGAGGCTACAAAGATCTCTGACCCTTTTAAAGGCCTAAAGAAAAAATATAATAAGCTCGCCCTAAAAGTCTATCCAAGCCTTAAAAAAATGGTGGACGAATCTTCCGATCCTTTATATACAGCCGCTAAAATATCAGTTGAGGGGAATATAATCGATTTGGGCATAAGGGAAAACAACGAAAAGGGATTGGATTTCAACCAGATATTAAAGGATATCAGGGAAATGCCCCTGGCCATAAACGATATTGAAAAGTTCCGGGATGACCTCAAAAAGATAAAAAATATACTGTACTTAGGGGATAACGCTGGAGAGATAGTCTTTGACAAGATATTTTTAAACCAACTTATAAAAGAAGGTAAAAATGTCGTATTCTCTGTAAAATCAGGACCTATCATAAATGATGCCACCATTGAAGATGCAAAGGAAGCAAAAATAACCGAGCTGGTAAAAGTAATAGGAACAGGCTCAGGCCGTTCCGGGGTGGTCTTTTCCTTGGTCTCGGAGGAATTTTTAAAGGAATTCAAAAAGGCTGATTTAGTAATAAGCAAGGGTCAGGCCAACTTCGAATGCCTTGATGAAGTGGATAAAAATATCTATTTTATATTGAAAGCAAAATGCGCCCAGGTAGCCTCAAGGCTGAAGGTAGGGTACCTTGATGTGGTATTTGTAAAGAGAAGGCCAAAATGGGGGATCAGGGTCAATAGCCAAGCCTTCTAAGCCTTTGTTCATCGAGGCCGAAGTAATGGCCTATCTCATGCAGTATAACCCGTCTTACATTTTTCTTTACGTCCTCATCAGTAGGGCTGATACGTTCTATTGCCTTTTTATAAAGGGTTATTTTATCGGGCATGGAACGCCTGCCCCTAAAAGTCCTTCTTGTGGCAGGCACACCCTGGTAAAGCCCAAGGGTAAGCTTTCCTTTCGGGGGCTCTGAGTCATCTATTACCAGTCCGATATTTTCAAGCCTTGAGCTGAAATTCTCAGGCAGGTTGTCCAATACTTCCAATACTATATTTTCAAATTCATTTTCTTCCATGGCTATATTTTAAAGGCTTAAAGCTAAAATTCAAGGGGCTTAAAATAGGTTGGTTGATAAATAGTAAACAGACATTTATTATAGACATACTAATAAAAAAGGGGATAGGCTATGTCCATAATAAGGCAGAACATTTCCACTAGGGACTGGACCATCTTTTCACTGGAAAGGGCAAAGAGGCCCCAGGACTTCAAGCAGAAAAAAAGAAAAAAGATTGATAAAGAATATGTGGCTGACTGCCCTTTCTGTATGGGAAATGAACACCTGACCCCCAAAGAACTTTTAAGGATAGGGGAGGACGGCTGGGATATAAGGGTGGTCCCCAATAAATTTCCAGCGCTGGAACCAAAAGATGGGGCCACCCTTCAGGGGGGAAGACAAATGGCCGGTCCTTACCTGTGCATGGAGGGGATAGGCCAGCATGAAGTCATCGTAGAGACTCCGCTTCATAACAAAAGCCTTGCATTGATGGATATAGAGGAGATGGAAAATGTTGTTTTTTCATATAAACAAAGGTATTCGCAGCTAAGCAAGAACGAGGACTATCAGCTGATCATAATCTTTAGGAATCATGGAAGCAAGGCAGGCACTTCACTAGAGCATCCTCACTCACAGTTGATAGCAACACCCTTTGTCCCGGGTTATGTGAGAAACAGGCTGTTTGAAGCCCAAAGATACTATGATGACCTGGGACATTGTGTCTATTGTGAAATGCTTAAATATGAGATAGACAAGGATAAGAGAATAATATGCCAGAACGATGGCCTTGTTGCCTTTGCCCCCTATGCTTCGGTGGTCCCTTACAATATTATGATAATCCCTAAAATGCACCAATCCTGCTTTATACAGGCAGATAATGAATTGCTGGCGGATACGGCAGATATCCTTAAGACAACCCTTAAAATGTTGTACGATGTATTGGAGGATCCGGATTATAATTACATAATAGACAGCGCCCCAGCTGACAAAGCAGGAGAAAAACATTACCATTGGCATATAGAGATCCTTCCCAGGCTCAATACAAGGGCCGGTTTTGAAATAGGCTCAGGGATGTATATAAATACCGTATTGCCCGAAGATTGCGCTAGGGTGTTAAAAGAAAATAAGGGCCATAGCTAATTTTTAAGCTATAAATACTTAAAAGAGATTATGATATAATTTTTACAGTAAATTTTAATTAAGGAGCACAATAATGTTTAGGAACTCTATAAAGCTTTTTAGCTTATTTGGGATAGAGATAAGAATAGACTATAGCTGGTTTATTATATTTGCCTTGTTTATATATATTTTCGGTTTTTTTTATTTTCCTATGATCCTTCCCGAAGAAAGTGCCTTGGTAATAGGAATTGTTACGGTAAT
The DNA here is from genome assembly GCA_003563375.1 of Actinomycetota bacterium. Lineage (GTDB taxonomy): Bacteria > Actinomycetota > Humimicrobiia > Humimicrobiales > Humimicrobiaceae > Halolacustris > Halolacustris secundus. The sequence goes on from PWSB01000224.1 coordinate 6,641, forward strand.
CACGGTTATATTATTTTTTGGATCGGTCTTGTTCCATGAGATGAGCCATTCACTTGTAGCCAGGAAAAAAGGAATGCCCGTAAACAAGATCTCTTTATTTATTTTTGGGGGAATGTCCCATCTTGAAAAAGAAGCAGATGATCCTGGAAGTGAGTTCATAATGGCACTGTCAGGCCCCCTGGCATCTTTTGTGCTGGCTGGTGTCTTTGGGGGGCTTTGGTTTGTCAGCAGGGGCTTTGTTGTGCTGGAAGAGCCTTTCAGGTACCTGGCTATAATAAATGTGGTGCTTGGGGTTTTTAACCTCATACCCGGTTTTCCGCTGGACGGGGGCAGGGTCTTAAGATCTATTATATGGAAAGTAACAGACAACCTTAAGAGGTCCACCTATATTGCTATGATCGCGGGGAGGGTGGTAGGTTTCCTTCTGGTAGGTACTGGAATACTTTTTATATTCATGGGAAATTTTATGGGAGGGATATGGTTTGCTATCATAGGATGGTTCCTGCAGTCCTCAGCGTATGCGAGCTATAGGCAGACTGTATTTGAAATAGCCTCCAAGGGAATAAAGGTAAAGGACATAATGAAAGAGGATGTGGTCGTGGTCCCAAAAGATTTGACCTTAAACGATATCATAAATGAATACTTTATGAAATACCGTTATGGGCGGTTTCCTGTTGTCGAATCTACTGAAGACCAAAGATTTATCGGCATGGTGTCAATTCATGACATAAAAAGTTTCTCATCCCAAGAAAGGGATGATGTAAAGGTAGGGGACATAGTAAAAACTGTGACAGACAAGGAGATAGTGTCCCGGGATATGGAGGTAAGCGACGCTATAAAGAAGATGTCAGAAAATGACCTGGGGCACCTGGTGATTATGTCTGGAGACAGTCTGCAGGGCCTTATAACCAAAAGCGACGTCATGAAATTCATGAAGTTCCAAAGTGAGTTTGATTAATTTTTACCTATTGGGCAACCGGCTTGTTTACCCGGCCGCTAAGTATATTAAATCCTTTATATGTTTATATTAAGGCTTCTCTCAAACAGGAACATCATATTCGCATTGGCTTTGGTGCTGGGGTTGGCCCTGGGCGACAGGGCCAGCTGGGCAAGGATTCTTACTATTCCTGCCCTGGCTATAGTAATGACTGTATCAATGACCCAACTTCCTCTTAGCACCTTTATCTCAAAAGGAATCCACAAACCTATATTATGGAGCATAGCATTAAATTATGTCCTTTTTGGGTCAGTCACTCTGCTGCTGGCATGGAAACTAGTGCCTGATGTTGAGATGTGGTACGGATTTGTCATAGTAGCATTAGCCCCTCCAGGGGTAGCCATAGCCCCATTTTCAAAGATTTTATCCGGAAATGTAAGGTATGCCCTGATAGGGGTCATAGGAGCATATTTTGCTTCACTTTTGATTATTCCAGCGGCTAGCATGCTGTTGATAGGAGGCAATGCCTTTGATCCCTTTAGGCTTCTCCTGATCCTCGTCCAACTCATAATAGGCCCTTTTATAGTTTCACGTCTTCTCATACGTTTTAAAATATCCATCTTTATAAACAAGTTGCGGCCGGTCATAGTAAACTGGGGTTTATTTGTAGTCATATTTACAGTAATCGCCCTAAACAGGAATCTGCTTTTTGAGGACCCTGGCTTATTGGCCCGGGCAAGTAT
>PWSB01000024.1 GCA_003563375.1 Actinomycetota bacterium
AGACATGTCCATGGTGATCATCCCTCTTTTGCCTCCGGACTGTATTGCGGAGTATATCTGGTGGCTTTTCATCTCTCTTATCAGGTTCCTTATGGCGGTTGTTGAAAACATAAGCTCGACTGCCGGTATCCTTCCTTTATTATCAACTGTGGGAAGGAGTTGCTGCACAAGCACAGCCTTTAGGGTACCAGCAAGCTGGACCCTTACCTGCTGCTGTTGGTGGGGAGGGAAAATATCTATTATCCTATCAAGTGTCTGGGCAGCATCCTGGGTATGAAGCGTAGAAAAGACCAGGTGCCCTGTCTCGGCTGCTGTAAGCGCGCTCGAAATGGTCTCCAGGTCTCTCATCTCACCCACCAGTATTATGTCCGGGTCTTGCCTTAATACGTACTTCAATGCTCTTGCAAAGGAATTGGTATCCATCCCTACTTCCCTCTGGGAGACTATACTTTTATTGTGGCTGTGGAGATATTCAATGGGATCTTCTATGGTTATTATGTTTTCATTCCTGGTCTTGTTTATAAGGTCGATTATGGCTGCAAGGGTAGTGGATTTACCGCTTCCGGTCGGTCCTGTTACAAGGACCAGCCCCCTGGGATAAGAGGCAAATTCCTTGATCTGGGCGGGAAGGCCCAGGTCCTCTACGGTCAATATATTGGAACTGATTATCCTGAAGGCCCCCGAAAGGCTTCCTCTCTGGTAAAAATAATTTACTCTAAACCTTCCTATCTTTGGTATAGAATAAGAAAAATCTAATTCCTTTTCTTTTTCAAGCATCTTTTTTTTGTCCTCATCAAGCAAGGTCAAAAGCAAATCATTTATTTTTTCGGATACCAGTTGGGGGTAGTCTTCTGCCCTCCTCAAACTGCCGTTTATCCTGAATATAGGAGGAAGGAAAGTGGTTATATGTACGTCTGATGCATCTTTTTGGACAGCATCCGTTAGAATGTGGTCAAGATCCATGCATTCCCCTTTCAAGTAATCTTTGAATGCCTGCTTCAGCTGCCTGGGTTCTGGGGAGATTATCCATATCAAACCATATCTTAAAAGAAAAAGCAGCCTGGCTTACAAGCATGTCCAAGCCGTTGACCACCTTTGCCCCCTGGGCTAAAGCTTTTTTTATAAAAGGAGTGGTTACAGGTTTATATACCATATCCATTATAAATTTATCTTTTAGGTCCCAATGCTCTGGGACAGGAAGCAAATTTTTTAACTTCTCGTCTATAGCCATGCCTATAGGGGTGCAATTAATAATAAAATTCGTATCTTCTTCTTTTAAATCATTCAAATCTTTTATTATTTCTATTCTATCATTTATTTCGAATAATGTCTTAATATTTTTAGCTTTTTTTAGACTTCGATTGTATATATAGATTTTGTTAACCTTCTTTTTTAGAAGTCCGTATATGGTGCTTCTGGCTGCCCCTCCTGCACCGATCACCAAAGCTTTGCCAGCCCATAAATATCCTTTCCCCTCTGCAGCCTGCATAAACCCATCCGCATCGGTGTTAAAACCCATGCAAGAAGAATCAGGCAAAATCTTTACTGTATTTACAGACTTCGTAGCCCTGGATGTATCATCAGCAGAATCAACCATTTCAAAGACCTTTTTTTTGTAGGGCATGGTCACATTAAAGCCCATAAAACCCAGAGCCTTCATTCCTTCAAAAGCTCTTATAAGGTTTTCAGGGCTGAATTCAAATACCATGTATGCAGCATTTTTTTTATTTTCGGATATAAAACTGTTCTGGATAAAAGGTGAGAGGCTGTGCCTGGAAGGATACCCTATTAACCCGATCAGCTTTGTCTTTGAATCGATCATAACTATATCTTGATATCAAAACTATGGTAGTTTTTAGGATTGTCTACAGGCTGGATATCTGCATGGGTTACCGCAGCGAAGGCAGGTCCCTTTTTAACTTCCCTTATAAAAGCATCAAGGTCTTTTTGGCTGCCCTGGCAGGTGATTTCAACCTTATCATCATCAGTATTGCGCACATAGCCTGCTATATTATGCTGGTGAGCCCTTCTTTCAGCATAATATCTAAAACCTACACCCTGGACTCTTCCTGATAATAGTACTTTAAATGTATTAGTTTCATTTCCCATAACATATACATTATAGATAATTTTTCATAAGGTTTAAACAGATTTGACCCTAAAAATGGAATAATCATCCAATTTACCCAATCCGGGGAGTATTACCTTATCATTTGGGTTAGCGCAAGCCAATTCCTTTCCGGCCCCGTCCAGGATCTTGTCAGCACGGAAGAGAACAGGGTCTTTTTTGGGCTGGAGGATATCTATTTCCACCCCCTTGTGGAACTGGTTTTTAACTTTTATAAGCGGGCCATTATAATTTCGGTTAAAACCTTCATAAGTCCCTATAAAGGTATACTTTTTTATATATCCGACATTTTCATTATCTTCCAGTTCCTGCCTCCCCTTTAAAAACATAAAACCCAGGGTAAAGTTTCGGTGCGAGCACTTGTCCAGCTCACCGAGGAGGTACCCGATATTTTGTTCATTGAATTTTTTCTCATATATAAAATCCAGGGCTCTCCTGTATGCCCAGGTAACCACGCTTACATAATTCTCAGTTTTCATCCTGCCTTCGATCTTAATACTGTCAACCCCCAAATCAGAGATAAGGCTTAATTTGGGCAAAAGGCAGAGGTCCCTTGAGTTGTAGATGAAGGTACCTTCCCTGGTCTGTTGGATTGGATAGAAAAGATTAGGCCTTTCTTCCTCCATCAGGTAGTACCTCCACCTGCAGCTGTGGGCGCACCTCCCTAGGTTTGCGTCTCTTCCAGCCATATATTTTGAAAGCATGCATCTTCCTGAATAGGATATGCACAGGGCTCCATGGACGAATACCTCGATCTGTCCCGGAGCAGCTGCTGATATTTTTTTAAGGTCCTCAAAACTTATTTCCCTGGCGATATTTATCCTTTTTGCTCCTGCATCATACCAGAAAGAGGCGGCCAGGCTGTTAGTAGTGTTTACCTGGGTGCTCAAATGCAGCCCGATAGCGGGCCAGATCTTTCTCACCAGAGCAAAGACCCCCGGGTCTGACACGATGATAGCGTCAATATCAATTTTTTTTAATTTTTTTATATAGGCTGCTATCTCCCTTATATCATCTTCGAAGAGAATAGAATTTAGGGCAAGGTAAAGCCTTGCCCCCTTTTTATGCGCATAACTTGCCCCTTCCCTTAATTCATCAAGAGTGAAATTGCCATGGATGCTTCGAAGGTTGAATTTTTTCCCTCCTGCATAGACTGCATCAGCCCCATAGTTTACAGCGTACTTTAATATTTTCAGGTTATTTGCAGGCGCTAGAAGCTCTATCTTGCCGGGTATCATAGGACCTCCGAGACGGAGATGCCGTCCCCTATGTCAAATATACGGGTGTTGAAATTGCATGTATTTGACACAAGATATAGATATTCCCTGATGCCGGCCACGCTATTTTTGTGGTGGCCCGGTAAAGGACCTTCAAATACCAGTCCTTTATATAAAATATTGTCCGCGGCGATATAGGAATTTTTTTTTACTTTTCCCATTAGCGCTTTCAGGTAATCAGGATATTGAGCCTTTGCAGCATCTATGAAGACAAGATCGAAGCTAAGGTCGATATTTTTTAATACATCAATTGCATTCCCTGAATGAAAGGTAATGTCTTTATCCTTGAAAATGCTTTTTAGCAAATGCTCCGCTTCCTTTAGCCTACCGGTGTTTAGGTCTATTCCCAAGTAGGAGCCCTTTAGGTTCTTGATAAGGAAATAGGAGGAATACCCCAGGCCGCAACCGATCTCCAGTATTTTTTCCGGATTTTTGGTAAAGCAAAAAAGTTCCAAAAACCTGCATACAGAGTGACCGGTTATAGGAATTTTTTCTTTTTCTGCTTTTTTTTCAATACTGGTCAAAAATTCTTTTTCCGTAGAAAAACAAGACAAGGCCCTAATTTGCTTCTTGGATGTTTCTTTCATGTTCCTCAAGGGTCTTTGAGAAAGAATGTGTACCTTTTTCCTGGTCTGTGACCACAAAATACAGATATTCGACATCAGCGGGATTTAAGGCAGCCTCAATAGATTCGATTCCAGGATTGCATATAGGGGTGGGGGTAAGGCCCCCGTGCACCCTTGTGTTGTATTCATTTTCATCAGCAAGATCGGATAAAGTCAGTTCCTCGTTCCATTTTTCCAGTCCATATCTTATGGTAGCATCTATTCCAAGGGTCATCCCCAGGTCCAAGCGGTTATGGATAACCGCAGATATCAATTCTCTTTCTTCCGGAACGTAAGCCTCCCTCTCTACAAGCGAGGCTATCTTCAATATGTCATAATGGGTCAAATCTTTTTCATAAGCAAATGAGTAATCAAGGCCGCTGGTCTCTAATTTGAATTGTTCAAGCATAATTGTAACTATATCTTCAGCACTGTATTCAGCAGTGACCTCATAGGTCTTGGGGAACAAAAAACCCTCCAGGGATTCAGCTTCTTCAAAGAAAGGGTAGTCGTAATTGGATATATCCATAGCCTGCTCGGCTTCTTGGCTGTCTATGAAGGGAAGCTGGGCTATCCTTGCTTCGATCTGGTTTACCGTAAACCCTTCCGGTACGGCAACAGTATAGGTTACCACCACCGGGCCAGGCTCTCGGGTTATAGCCTCCAGCACCTCTTCCATCTCCGAACCGGTAACCAGGGTGTATTCACCTGGGATAAGTTCGGTCTCTTTGCCTTCCTGCTGTACATAAAGCCTGAAAACGAAACTGCTGTCGATTATACCCTTTTCTTGCAGCAGGTCCGATATTTGCCTCAAGGTCATCCCTTCTTTTATTTCCACTTCCACCTCAATGCCTTCTTCTATCTCTGGTTTCGGCTCCATGCCGGGCAGAAGGCATCCTGAGATAAGGACTGGGACAAAAACTATTAATGCCAGTATCAATAATTTATTTTTCATAATGACTTATATAATCATTTAATAATATGCATGCAGAATATTTATCCACATGCTCGACTTTTCCTTTTTTCTGTTTTAAAGGTATCTTTGTAGTAAACCTTTCATCATATTTTACTATTTGAGCCCCCAGGCCTTCAAGCTCGTGCCCAATAAACCTTAAAACTTTGTTTGCCTGGTGGCCGGCTTCCCCTTTTAAATTAAAAGGGATGCCCACTACTATTTTATCTATATCTTTTTCGTTTACAATCTCTTTAATCTTACTGCGGATTCCAGGGCCGTTCTTTAATACATCCAGCGGATAGGCAACCTTATTGTTTTTATCTGTTACAGCCAAGCCTATGTTCCTGTCTCCCACATCCATTCCCATTATTGGCATGACTCTTCTATCTTTTTGTTTATCATTTCCAGAGCCCTACCAATATACTCAGGTTTAGTCCCTCCGGACTGGGCAAATTCAGGCCTGCCTCCCCCTCCTCCTCCGAGGATTTTGCCTGCTTCCCTGGCCAGCTTTCCTGAATGTATTCCTTTTTTGACCAGGTCAGGTGTAGCGGTTATTATTATCACAGGTTTTTGGTTTATGACATTTGCGATGGCTATAAAAACCATTTTCTGCCCGTACATGTCCTTGATCTGGTCCCCCAGTCTTGAAAGGTCATCAGCGTCAAGTGCAGAGCCTTGGTCACTATTTGAAAAATCATGGTAGAATATCTTTAATTCTTCAGGACTTTTTTTGTAATCGAACCTGGAGAGAAGTTCATTGCGGGCTTCTTTTAACCTGATGCTTCCCAATTGGGCCATAAGCTTGCTATTGGCTTCCTTTAGCTCTACTATGGACTTTAGGGTTTCCTCTTCTTTTGTCCCCAGAGCCTGGGTTACCTTTTCAAATTTTTTCACTTTTTCGTTTATGTAATTGAAGGCGTGCATTCCGGTGACTGCTTCTATTCTTCTGGTATTTGCGCCTATACTGGAATCAGAGATAATCTTTAAAAGTCCGATCTCACCGGTCCTTTTTACATGGGTTCCCCCGCATAGCTCCCTGCTGTAATCATTTATTTCTATTATCCTTACAAATTCACCATATTTTTCATCAAAAAGGGCTAGAGCCCCTATTTCCTGGGCATAGTCTCTTGTCGTCTCAAAAATCCTTACCACATCATCATTTTGTATTTTTGAGTTTATGATATTCTCTATTCTCTCCAGCTGGTTTTTTGTAGGTGAAGCATAACTTATATAGTCGAATCTCAGCCTTTGGTTGTGCACAAAAGAGCCTGACTGGTTTACTTCTTTACCCAAGACGTTTTTTAACGCCCAGTGCAGCAGATGTGTGGATGTATGGTTTTTACTTATATCTTTTCGCATGCCTGTATCTACCTCTGCCCTGACTTTTTCTCCTGCTTTTAATTGTCCTGATACCATTTTTCCTCGATGTATGTAGACACCCTCTACAGGCATCTGGGTGTCTTCTACCTCAAATAAGGAACCGTTTAAAAGGATCCTGCCCTTGTCTCCTACCTGTCCGCCCCTTTCAGCATAAAAGGGGGTGGATTTGAGAACAATCTCCCCATTTTGGTCTTTATTGAGGGATTCGACCTCAAGAATTTCGTCTTTTTTGCCATATTTAAAGATCTGTGAAATCTCGGTTTCTGATTTTAAATTATGGTAACCCACGAATTCCACCTGATGCTTTTTAGACAATTTGCGGTATGTTTCTATATTTTTATCAATTCCTTTATCAAAACTGCCTTTGTATTTGGACCTCTCTACATGCTCCTGCATATATTTATTAAACTTTTCTATATCCAGCTTCAAACCTTCTTCTTTTATTATCTCTTGGGTAAGCTCCACGGGAAATCCATAGGTCTCATAAAGCTTGAAGGCATCTTTGGGGTCTAGATCGGCCCTGTTTTGTTTTTTATGGCAGGATATAGCCGAGCTTAATACCCTGTTTCCCTCTTTTAGGGTCCTCGAAAATCTTTCTTCCTCATCTTTTACTATCTTGAAAGCAAAATCCCTTCCCTCTTCAAGCTGAGGGTAGGCAGCGCTGTAGCCATCGATGACAGTTTGGCCCAGATTATTTAAAAAGGTGTGTTCTATGCCCAGCAGCCTCCCGGACCTTGTAGCCCTTCTTATGATCCTTCTAAGTATATATCCTCTTCCTTCGTTTGAAGGTATGACACCGTCGGTGATCAAAAAATAAATGGCCCTTGCATGGTCGGCTATTATCCTTACCGCCCTTCTATAGGCCTTATCATTTTCTTTTCTGGGGACAAATTCTTCAATTCTTTTTACTATATCCCTAAAAAGGTAGGTGTTAAACACCGAAGGGTCCCCCTCCAAGACCGCTGCTATTCTTTCCAGGCCCATCCCTGTATCGATGTTTTTGGAGGGAAGCTCTATGTAGTCTTTGCCATCGAAATTATACTGGGTAAAGACCAGGTTCCATATTTCTAAAAACCTCCCGCATTCGCATTCCGGGTCGCAGTCCTCTGCCCCGCAGCTGTATTCCGGTCCGAAATCATAGTATATCTCCGTACACGGCCCGCAGGGCCCTGTATCGCCCGCAGGGCCCCAAAAATTTTCAGATTTGCCGAATTCATAGATTCTTTCTTCAGGTATGCCGTATTGTTTCCAGTACTTGATAGCTTCCTGGTCCCTTGGAAGCTTACCCTCCCCTTTAAAAACCGCTACCCTGAGTTTTTCAATATCAAGCCCCAAAATATCCAGGACAAAATCCAGAGCATACTCTATAGCTTCCTTCTTAAAATAATCCCCGAATGAAAAATTGCCAAGCATCTCAAAGAATGTGAGATGCCGGTAGGTATAGCCGACACTTTCTATGTCGCTGGTCCTAAAGCACTTCTGCACGGTGGCTATTCTGGCAGAAGGGGGTTTTTTGACTCCAAGGTAATACGGCTTGAAAGGCTGCATGCCGGCAGTAGTCAGCAGGACAGTGGGATCTCCTTCAGGTATAAGGCCCGAAGAAGGCAGTATCAGGTGGCCTTTGTCCTTAAAATATTTTAAAAATTTATTCCTTAAATCCATGACATGTTTTCCTTAACAAAAGGATACCCCGTTTGGCCGTGATCTTGGAAGTTTTTTATGCCCTGCCCTCAGCAGGTGGATGCCCTCCTGGCTGCTTTGTAAGTCCCGTGTCACGGGCATTTACGCTACAGATTAAGTTTGGGCTTCCAAAGTTAATTTGTTGGCACAAAAATTAACTTTAATCACGGACCAAACAGCGTATCCAAAATGATGTTATCATAATTCATTTCGTATATCAATAAA
>PWSB01000151.1 GCA_003563375.1 Actinomycetota bacterium
CCGTCTCATGTAGATTATGCTGCCCAGACCGGCATAAAGAATGTAATACTTAATGTATCCACTTCAGATATACATATTAAAAAGAAATACAAGAAAAACAGGACCTGGCTCATAAACCGGCTCAAGGAAGTGATCAGGGAAGCCAAGAAAAATGACCTCGATTTCATTGTCTCGGCGGAGGATGCTACCCGGACCGATCTGGAATTTCTTTTAAAAATACTCAATATAGCCCAAAAAAAGGGTGCCAGGCGTTTCAGGATATGTGATACCGTTAGCAGGCTTGACCCTTTCAGGACTTTTCTCAATATAAACAGCATCTCCAACTCTGTTGATTTCCCCCTGGAGGTGTACAACCATAATGACTTTGGCATGGCAACAGCCAACGGCATGGCTGCCATAAGGGCAGGGGCAAGCAGTATTGTGGTCTCTGTAGGGGGGCTTGGGGAAGGCACGGGAAATGCAGCCCTGGAGGAGATAGTGATGGCATTAAAATATCTTGAAAATATAGAACTGGGAATAATCACTACTAAATTCAGGGAGATAGCAGAATATGTTGCAAAGGCTTCAGCCAGAGCCATACCCATCTGGAAAGCAATCGTGGGGACCAATGTCTTTGCACATGAATCCGGCATCCATGCAGACGGGGTCATAAAGAACCCCAAGAATTATGAGGTTTTCAATCCAAGGGAAGTAGGCCTTACCAGGCAGCTGGTGGTAGGAAAACACTCTGGCTCCCATACCATACTCCATAAGTTCAAGGAGTTCGGTATAGAGCTTACCGATAAAGATGCCAATGAAATACTTGCCCTGGCAAGGGCTATGGCTGTAGACCTGAAGCGTACGCTTTTTGACAAAGAGCTCATGTATATATACAAGGAATACAAAAAAAAGAAGGATATGGAAAAAATCGAGCCCCTTGTAAATGAATAGAAAGGATAAATATTGGGAAAAACATTAGCAGAGAAGATAATATCGGACCACACTGGCAAGGAAGTGGCTGCAAAGGACATAGCTGTAGTGGATGTGGATGTAGTGATGGCCCAGGACGGCACAGGCCCCTTAGCCGTAAGCCAGATGGAAAAAATGGGTATTACCAAGGTGAAGAAACCTTCCTCGTCGATCCTGTTTATAGACCATGCAGCTCCGAGCCCCAGAAAAGAGCTTTCTGATTCACATATTGTGCTCAGGAGATTTGCTCAAAAGACCGGTGCCAGGTTAAGCGATACAGGGGAGGGGATCTGCCACCAGTTGCTGGTGGAAAAATATGTCTGCCCCGGAGATATTGTCATCGGAGCAGATTCGCATACATGCACCTCAGGGGCCCTGGGGGCATTTGCTACCGGAATGGGCTCTACAGATATAGCAGTAGGTTTTGCCCTGGCCCAGACCTGGCTTATGGTGCCCGGGACCATAAGGATCGACTTAGACGGGGGGCTGGCCAGAGGGGTCTTTTCAAAAGACATAATGATTTCTGTCATCGGGAAGATAACCTCTGATGGAGCCACCTACAAGGCGCTGGAGTTTTCCGGGAACATGATAGGCAATATGGCTATGGATGACAGGTTCACTATGGCCAATATGGCTGTGGAAGCCGGCGCCAAGACGGGCCTTTTCCCCTCGGATGAGGTTACCCTGAAATACCTTGAAGCCATAGGCAGAAAAAACTGCTTTAAAAAGATGTATGCTGATCCTGACGCTGGTTATGAGCAGGTATTGGATGTGGATTGCAGCAGGCTTGAGCCAATGGTATCCAAGCCCCATACGGTAGACAATATATCTCCTGTAAGCCAGTTGGAAAAAGTAAAAATAGACCAGGTGTTTATAGGTACCTGTACGAATGGCAGATTAAGCGACCTGGCGGTGGCGGCAGATATACTCAAGGGCCGGAAGGTGGCCCACGGCGTCAGGCTCATAGTGGTGCCTGCATCAAGGGATGTCTATCTTCAAGCTTTAGATGAAGGCATAATTAAGGACCTGGCCCTTAGCGGAGCTTCAGTCATGGCCCCGGGCTGCGGGCCGTGCGTTGGAGTACACCAGGGGATCCTGGGAGACGGGGAGGTCTGCCTCTCTACCCAGAACAGAAACTTTAAAGGAAGGATGGGAAATCCGAATTCCTTTATTTACTTAAGTTCCCCCGCTACAGCAGCTTGGAGCGCGGTAAAAGGTTATATAGCAGACCCCAGGGAGGTATTGGTTTAATGGAAGAGAAAATATTGGAAGGAAAAAGTTTTAAATTCGGAGATGACATATCAACAGACCTTATAGCGCCGGGAAGGTATTTCCATCTTAGATCGAATCTTGGTGAACTGGCCAAGCATGTACTTGAGGATGCTGACCCCGATTTTGCCAGAAAGGTAAAACCTGGTGATTTCGTGGCAGGAGGAAAAAACTTCGGGCTGGGCTCAAGCAGGGAGCATGCCCCCGCGATCATCAAGCTTGCAGGGGTGGGCGCTGTCCTGGCTAAATCATTTGCCAGGATATTTTTTAGAAACTGTATAAACGTGGGCCTTCCAGCACTGATATGTGATACGGGCAGTATAGAGGATGGAGACCGCCTGGAGATAAACCTGGCTTCAGGCTTTATAAGGAACCTGGACAAAGGCCAAGAGATAAGATTTAATCCTCTGCCGAAGGTTATGATAAAAATATTATCGGACGGAGGACTTACCGAACATATAAAGAAAAACAAGGGGTTTAATCTATGAAACACAAAATAACGCTGATACCCGGAGACGGCATCGGCCCTGAATTGACCCAGGCTACCGTCAAGGTGATAGAGGCGACAGGAGCAGATATTAAATGGGACGAGGTGAATGCAGGTGCCGAGGTTTACCAAAAGGAAGGGACCGTGCTTCCACAGAGGGTTATAGATTCCTTAAATAAAAACAAGATAGGCATAAAAGGGCCCATAACCACTCCTGTGGGCACAGGCTTTAGGAGCGTAAATGTGGCCATGCGTAAAATCTTTAACCTTTATGCATGCCTTAGACCATGCAAGAGCTATGCAGGGGTAAGAAGCAGGTATAAAGATATTGACCTTGTGGTGGTAAGGGAGAACACCGAAGACCTCTATGCAGGAATAGAATTTGAAAAAGACAGCGACGAGGCCAAAGATCTTATAGATTTTATCAAAAACAAAAAGGATGCCCAGATAAGAGAAGACAGCGGAATAAGCATCAAACCCATATCGGTGACAGGTACAGAAAAAATAGTCAGATTTGCATTTGAGTATGCAAAAAAGAACAACAGGAAGAAAGTCACCGGGGTACATAAGGCAAATATAATGAAATATACCGACGGCCTGTTCCTGCAGGTCTTTAGAGAGGTCGCCTCCCGGTATCCAGAGATAGAGTCCGAGGACCGTATTGTGGACAATATGTGCATGCAGCTTGTGCAAAAGCCTGAACTCTATGATGTCATGGTCCTTCCCAATCTCTATGGTGATATAATCTCCGACCTTGCTGCAGGGCTTGTGGGAGGCCTGGGTGTTGCTCCAGGAGGAAACATAGGGGATGAGATCGCTTTATTTGAGCCTACACATGGAAGCGCTCCCAAGTATAAAGGGCAGGACAAGGCAAACCCTACCGCTATGATGCTTTCAGGGGTTCTCATGTTAAGGCATATCGGAGAAGGGGACCGGGCTGACCTGTTGGAGTCAGCCATAGCAGCAAACATAGAAGAAGGAAAATATGTCACCTATGACATGAAGGAGGACAGGGATGACCCCGCTGCCGTAGGGACCCGGCAGTACGCAAGTGCCATAGTAGATAAAATAGAAGGATTAAAATAATCCTGGAGTAATTTAAAATAGTCAAAGGAGAGAGATGAAGAGCCACCGAAAAGAGCTTTGGTTTGAAGTAAAAAAGAGAAGGGAACTTATAAATATAACCCCCCAGGTTGAAAAATGCCTTGCTGAAAGCGGTATAAGGGAGGGCCTGCTTCTTTGTAATGCCATGCATATAACTGCAAGTGTATTCATAAACGACGATGAATCCGGGCTCCATCATGATTTTGAGGTCTGGCTTGAAAGGCTTGCCCCCGAAAAGCCATATGACCAGTACAGGCATAATGGCTACGAAGATAATGCTGACGCACATCTAAAAAGGTCTGTTATGGGCAGGGAAGTGGTTGCAGCAGTAACCGGGGGAAAGTTAGACCTCGGTCCCTGGGAACAGATATTCTATGGTGAGTTTGACGGCAGAAGAAGAAAACGTGTGCTGGTAAAAATAATCGGTGAATAGTTTTATTTCATCTTCCACCTGGTAAGTATATTTTCCCTGTCAAAAGTCCTTACAGCTATCCTTAAAAGAAGGGGGCAAACCCCTATTATCACTATGCATCCAATAAAAAGGTATAAATAATTTATTAAAAACAGACCGGCGACCTGTAGCCCTATTATAAGGTAGATAGGAAATATGATCGTACTGCCTATACCCTGGGCAGCCCTTACATCCGTGGTCTTAGAAGAGAAAATAATGGACAATATAGTTATTATAAAGGATATGGCCGGGCTTAAAATGAAAGCAGCCACCAGCCATTCTATATTAGGCAGGGGAAGGATGCCCACTCTGACATAAGCGATAATATTGATATTTATACTGAGGATTATAAAGTTTAATGTTGAGATAGCAAAGGAGGGTATCAGGCTGGTAAGGGTCTTTCCAAGCAGAAGCTCAGAGGTCTTTATGGGGGTGGCCAATAGAGGTTCCAGTGTCCTGGAGTCCTTTTCCATTATGATGGATGCAGGAGCTATAAGGCTTGGAACCATTGCCGGTATTAGAAGCAGAAATACTATAAACTGTCTCAGCATAAACTCAATCATGGCAACAGGGATGTTGGCACCTTCTCCAAAAATATTAGTGACAAATTCCCGGGCCTGCTCATCCCCTATATCTGCAAACATCATTATTGCTAAAGGCATCACTATGGAAAATATGAGGCTTACCGCTAGCGTGGGCAACCATATATTCTTATTCCTTAAAACTTCTCTGGCTTCTTTTTTAAAGATTTTCAGGGCATTATTCATCTTTTTCGTCCCTTACAAGATCCAAATAGATATCCTCCAGGCTTTCTGATACCTCATTGAAGTAAATAATCCGGGCTCCGGCTTCTATTAATCTTAATAATATATTCGGATTGGTAATATGGGGGTTTTCAATGGAAAGCTTTATTCGGTTACCCTGGGCTTTTGATTCTATTACTCCTTCTATGCGGTTTATTAGGGCAAGGTATCTGTGCGAGTTTTCCAAAAGGACAACTTCAGCCTGTTTTATTTCTTTATAATCTTTGAGTTTGTCCATTTCGGCTATTTTTATGATCTTTTTTTTCAGGATACACACTTTGTCTGAAAGGGTGGAGGCTTCGGTCAGGTTATGGGTGCATAATATTACCGTAGTTTTTTCTTCCTTTAAAGAAATCAGAAAATCACGTACCATCCTGGAACTTTCAGGGTCCAGGCCTGAGGTCGGCTCGTCTAAAAATAGTATTTTAGGTTCATGCACCAAAGCTCTGGCAAGTGCCAGTTTTTGCTTCATACCCTTGGAATATGTGGCAACCTGCTCATCTCTCCGCTCCCATAATCCGAACATTCGTAGAAACTTTTCTATGTTCCTTTCCCTTTTTTCTGGCTCAATGTCATAAAAAGAGGAAAAATATGCAAGGTTTGCTTGCGCGGATATATTTTCATACATCCCTGGTGTCTCGGTAAGCAATCCGGTAATCGACCGTATATGGTAATTGTTTTTATGGGCATCCTTTTGGTCTATTATTATTTTCCCCGACGTGGGTGCGATCAACGTGGAAAGCATTCTTATGGTAGTGGTCTTTCCTGCTCCGTTAGGACCTAATAGTCCCAGGATCTCACTTTGGCCCACTTCAAAAGATATATCATCTACAGCCAGCAGGGCCCCAAACCTTTTGCTTACCCCTTGTACGTTGATCATGGCGAAAAATAAAAACTTTTATTGAGATAGTTGATTAGTTATAATACTTTATATTAAAAAACTAGTAAAGCGGTATGGATAAACCTGTAGATATATTGATGATAGACAATTATGATTCCTTTACCTATAACCTGGTACAGTACCTCGGCACGCTCGGTGAGAATATAAGGGTCAGGCGAAATGATAAAATATCGATTGAAGGGATAAAGGCGATGGCGCCCAGGAGGATAGTGATCTCACCAGGCCCTGGAAAGCCCTGTGACGGCGGTATATCCAAACAGCTTATTTCTTATTTTTATAAAACAATACCCATACTCGGAGTCTGTCTCGGCCATCAGTGCATAGGAGAGGTATTCGGGTCAAAAGTCATAAATTCCGGTGTGGTGGTTCACGGAAAAACAAGCTTTATATACCATGACAAAAAGACTATATTCGAGGGCATAGAGGACCCTTTTGAGGCAGCAAGGTACCATTCCCTTATATTAAAAAAAGATACCATACCATCATGCTTTTCAGTCTCTGCTACCACTGAAGATGGTATTGTCATGGGGATAAGGCATAAAAATTATCATTTGGAAGGTATTCAATTCCATCCTGAATCCTTTCTTACTCCCTCCGGGATGAAAATTCTTAAAAATTTTATAGGATTATGAGTTCTGCCACAATATTTTTAAAGTTGGATATAGAAGCAAGTCCCCAAGACTTTTATTACAGCCTAAAAGGCTATTCCCCCCTTGTATTCCTTGACAGCAGCCTGGAGTCTGAATATTCATTGCATTCTTATATAGGATTTGGTCCAAAAATCGTGCTGGAAAGCTATGGATACAGAAACAGGACAACCATATGCGGAAAATTGGGCTATACCTCCTATCAGCACCCCATCGCTTTCATGCAGGAGGGCATCGATAGGTGGGCGGATAAAGATGGGCTTCTTCGTTATACAGCTCGCGGCCAAAAGGTAGAAGCCGTAAAAGATGAAAGGCTGCCTGATTTTTGCGGAGGTTTTATGGGTTATCTTGCCTACGATTTAAAAGATCACATAGAAAAGCTTCCCAGGACCGCGGATGATGATTATCACATGCCTATTATTTACCTGGCATTCTTTGACAAGGTCTTTGCCTACAGCCACAAAGAAGGTCACTGGTATTATATAAGGAATTTTAATCATAAAGAAAGCCCTGAAGAGATGGCAGAAAAAGCAAGAGAAGAATCCCTGCCCGTGGCAGGGATGGTTTTCCCTAATGACAACTTCCGGAAAATAATAAAAAAATACAGGGAAAAAAATATAAAGAATCCAAGGCTAGGTTCCAATTTTAAAAAAGAGGACTATATGGGATCGGTAAAAAAGGCAAAAAAATATATACACGAAGGAGAGATATATCAGGTCAATATAAGCCAGAGGTTTAACCTAAACCTTAATGTAGAGCCTGAGGACCTCTATTATGTGTTGAGGACAAAAAATGCTGCACCATACTCTGCATTCATAAAGACCCCGGATTTCTCTATTGCCAGCACGTCTCCGGAGCGTTTTTTACTTATAAAGGAGGATGAAGTCCAGACCAGGCCCATAAAAGGCACCAGGCCCAGGGGAAAGGACAGGAGGCAGGATGAACAATTTGAATCTGAACTGAGATCAAGCTTAAAAGACCGGGCTGAGCTCAATATGATAGTCGATCTTGAAAGGAATGACCTGGGTAAGTTCTGCAGCTATGGAAGTGTAAGAGTAAAAGAGCATGCTGTTATAGAAAAATATGCCAGGGTAATGCATTCAGTTTCCACTGTAACCGGAAAAATCAAAGCTTCAGCCAGGTTTTCAGATATAATAAAGGCTACTTTTCCAGGGGGTTCGATTACTGGAGCTCCGAAGATAAGATCCATGCAGATAATCGATGAGCTTGAGCCTACGGTCAGAAGTGTTTATACTGGATCTATAGGATATATATCAATTGACGGTACAGTAGACTTAAACATAGCCATAAGGACCATGATAATCAAAGGGAATAATTACTACTATAATGTTGGGGGAGGCATTGTAGAGGACTCTGATCCCCAATTGGAATACAGGGAGACCCTATATAAGGGTATGGCCTTAAAAGAGACCCTGAAATTTTTTGATTCCGGTAAGTTAAAAAAACTATGAGCCAGCATATTTTTGTAAATAAAAAATTTTTTTCAACTGAAGATGCCCATATAAGCTGCCTGGACAGCGGATACCAGTACGGCGACGGCCTTTTTGAGACCATGC
>PWSB01000132.1 GCA_003563375.1 Actinomycetota bacterium
ATTGAAAAATCTATTAAATGGAATGAAGGTGTAATGGGTATAGTAGCTTCGAACATGGTAAAAAAATTTAATGTCCCTGTAATACTTTTTACGGAAAAAGAAGGGGTATTGAAAGGGTCGGGGAGAAGCATCCAAAGTTTTGACCTTTACAGTAATCTCTGCAGTTTAAATAAATATTTTAATAAATTCGGAGGACACAGGCTCGCATGCGGCATAACCATGGCAAAAGACAGATACCAGGACTTCAAAAATGAGCTTTTGTCTATAGCCAGACTCCAGAGCGGGGACAGCCTTAAAAAGACTATAGCTTATGATATGGCCCTGGATTTTAGATGGATAACCTCCCCCCTTTTAAAGGAGCTTGAAAAACTGGAGCCTTTTGGAGAAGCAAACCCAAGGCCGGTCTTTAGGACAGACCGCTGCCAAATCGACAGCGCAAGCTATCTTACGGGAGGCAGGCATGTAAAACTTTCATTAAAAAAAGACAAAATAAAAAAGGAAGCAATATTTTTCAACATAGAGGACAGCAAAAAAGCCATCATTGATAAAAAAGATAAAATCAATATACTTTACAATCTGGGTAAAAATAATTGGAACGGTATCAGCCGCATACAGCTTCTCATTGTAGACTTATTTTAGGTTATTGGAAAAATGTTTTATAATATAAGCCATGATAAAATAAAGAAGCCTGTAATATGAAGAAATTAAAAAATAAAACGGATATACAATTAAAAGAAATCGATACCGACCTTATTTTTAAAAACCTTATTGATAAGGTCAAAGGCTACAACCCTGGGGTCGATCCCGGACTGCTCCAGACTGCTTATGACATGGCAAAAGAAAACCACCAGGACCAGTACAGGAAATCCGGTGAGCCTTTTATAATCCACCCCCTGGAGGTCGCAGACATACTGGCCGATATGGAGATGGACCAGACTTCCATAGTGGCGGCACTGCTGCATGACATCCTGGAGGATACGGAACTTACTCTAGCAAAGGTCAAGAAAGTATTCGGAAATAAGACAGCCAATATAATCAACGGGGTGACCAAGCTGGACAAGATCGTATTCCACACCAAGGAGGAGCGGCAGGTTGAAAACCTGAGAAAGATGATAATAGCCATGTCTGAGGATGTCAGGATCATCCTGATAAAACTTGCAGACAGGCTCCATAATATGAGGACACTTTCCTCACTCGGCAGGGAGAAGATAAAAAAGAAGGCCATGGAGACACTGGAGATATATGCTCCCATTGCCCACAGGCTGGGCATCCACCAGATCAAATCTGAACTTGAAGACTTGAGTTTTATGTACCTTTACCCCAAGCAGTACAAGCTTATAGACGATATGACCAGGGAGAAGATCGCAAAGAGAAAGACTTTGATGGATGAGGCCATTGAAATAATCAAGGAAAAACTTGAAGAGGTAGAGCTAAGCTCAGAAATAAGCGGAAGGAATAAAAATTTCTACAGTATATACAACAAGGTCACCAAGCAGCACCGCAAATTTGAAGATATTTATGACCTAATGGCAGTTAGGATCATAGTAAACGATATAAAGACCTGCTACGGGGTCCTGGGCATAGTGCACTCTTTATTGAAGCCGGTGCCCGGAAGGTTTAAAGACTATATTGCCAATCCCAAGTTCAACATGTACCAGTCCTTGCATACTACAGTCATAGGCAGTAAGGGAAAGCCCTTAGAGATACAGATAAGGACATATGATATGCACAAGATCGCTGAATACGGTATAGCTGCACATTATAAATATAAGGAGGGAAGCCTCCAGATAAGCGGCTTTGATAAAAGGATAGCCTGGATAAGGCAGATACTTGACTGGCAGAAGGAATTAAAAGACCCTGAAGATTATATGGAGTCTTTAAGGCTTGACCTTTTTGAGGAAGAAGTTTTTGTGTTTACACCTAAAGGTAAGGTCATCAACCTGCCCAGAGGCTCCAGCCCGATCGATTTTGCATACCAGATCCATACAGATATAGGCCATAACTGCATAGGGGCAAAGATCAACGGCCAGATGGTCCCCATAGAGACCATATTGGAAAACGGCGATATTGTGGAGATCATAGTTTCCAAGGCCCCCAAGGGGCCAAGCAGGGACTGGCTTAATGTGGTAAAGACCTCCAGCGCCAGGAATAAGATAAAGCAGTGGTTTAACAGGGAAGAGAGACAGGAAGCCTATAACGCAGGAAGAGAGATAATGGCTAAAATACTACGGAAAAACAGCCTGTCCTTTAAGAACATAACTTCCGATATAATGGAAGATGTGACCAGAGAGATGAATTTCGAAAAAGTGGACCGGCTCTTTAGCGCAATAGGTTCACACAAGGTCTCTCCCCACCAGGTCTATACCAAGATCGTAAAAAAACTTTCCCAGGCAGAGCCCGAAAAAGAGATGACCATTGAAGATATAGAGAAAAAGGAAAGAAAGAAAAAAGATGATTCAGGCATCATAGTAAAGGGCATGGACGGGGTCCTGGTCAATATCGCCAAATGCTGCAACCCTGTGCCAGGAGACGGCATAATGGGCTACATCACAAGGGGCAAGGGCATATCAGTCCATAGGGGGGACTGCAATAATATAAATAATCTGGCAAAGATGAACGAGCAGAGATTTATAGAAGTTGAATGGGATAAGAAATCTCCCTATAAGTTCAATGCCGAGATCCAGATAGAGGCCCTGGACAGGACCAAGCTCCTAAGGGATATAACCAATGTGATAAGTGAGTATGACTTGAATATTGCCAGCGCAAATACTTTGAAGGTAGACAAGGCCGGCCATGCAAAATTCAGGTTCCTTATCGAAATAAGCAATAAATATATATTAAAGGATGTTATCAAGAATCTGAAACAGATAGATTCCATATACGATGTTTTCAGAATATTACCTAGAAAGTAGACTTGGAAATAAAAAGACTCCCGCTGGGCTTTTTTAGTGTAAATTGCTATATACTTAATCTTGGCAGCGATTGCATTATCATAGATCCTGGTGCCGATGCAGAAGAAATTAAAAACTATATAAGCCAAAAAGCCTTAAACCCGCTGCTGGTCTTAAACACTCATGGCCATTATGACCATATCGGCGCAGTGCCGGAGATGTTAAGGACCTATAATATAAGCCTATACATCCATCCTCTGGAGGAAGAGATAATAACCGATCCCGGCAGGAACATGTCCCAAGCCTTTGGAGACAATAGCTTTTCTATTTCCAAATACACCCTTATAGATGACCGGACTAGACCATTTTTAGAAGGATTGGGGCTGCAAATAATACATACTCCCGGACATACACCCGGAAGCATATGCATAAGGAAGGATGGAAATCTATTTTGCGGTGACCTTTTGTTTGCCCAGGCTGCTGGAAGGACAGACCTGCCTGGGGGGAAAGTTGCCCAGATAAAGGATTCTTTAAATAAAATAAGAAAAATGGATAAAAATCTGATATTATATCCTGGACATGGCCCGGAGACAACCATTGAAGCTGAACTGGCCGCCAATTATTACTTGAGCGATGATTTTTTAGGATAAGGATAGTGATGTGCCTTGGTTTTAAATTCCCCAAGAGGAACCTCTGATTTTTATGGAAAAGAACTTGAATACAGGAATTTTATCATTGAAAAGTCAAAAAGGCTTTTTGAGCGTTTCAGCTACCAGCAGATCGTAACCCCGGCCTTCGAGCATACCGAGGTATTTTCGCGCAGCATAGGTGAGGCTACCGATATAGTCCAGAAAGAGATGTATTCCTTCAGGGATAAAAAACAAAGGTCTCTTACCTTAAGGCCTGAAGGCACTGCAGGAGTAGTCAGGGCTGTGGTCGAAAATAAGATGTATGCCGACCTTCCCCTAAAATTATTTTATGAGGGGAACATGTTCAGATATGAAAGGCCCCAGAAAGGAAGGATGAGGGAGTTCTTCCAGATAGGAGCAGAAGCTATTGGAAGCGATGACCCCCTGATGGACACAGAGATGATCTGGTTGATAAACGATCTTTTTTCGGAACTGGGGTTCAAAGACCTTGTGCTGCTCATAAACAGCATGGGCTGCGAAGAATGCAGAAAAGATTATATGGAGGAGTTCAAGGCTTATCTGGTGCAGAGGCTGGAAAAACTTTGTCCCGAATGCAAAAAAAGATATGATCAAAATCCTCTGAGGATATTTGATTGCAAAAATCAGGCCTGCAGGGTTGAGGCGGAGGCAAGCCCTAAGATATCTGAACATCTTTGCAAACAGTGCTACCAGCATTTTGAAAAGATCACCCAGAATCTTAATCTTCTAGCAATAAGCTTTGAGGTGGACCATAGCCTGGTCAGAGGTTTTGATTACTATACAAGGACCGTTTTCGAGGTCATCTCCCGCCAGCTTGAAAGTGCACAGAATGCATTGGGGGGCGGGGGCAGATATGACAAGCTGGTAGGCCAGTTTGGCGGGCCGGACATCCCGGCTATCGGTTTTGCCATAGGAACAGACAGGACCTCTCTGCTTATGCAGCAGTTGGGCATAAAGCCCCTGAGGCCAAAAAGGGCAAGGAGCGTCTATCTGGTTTCCATGGACCAAAAATTTTCTTCTTTTCTGGTCAAGCTGCTTAAGTTTTTCAGAAAAGAGTTTAAATGTGATACCAATTTCAATAAAAAAAATCTTTCTACGGAGATCAAATGGGCGGAAAAGAATGATTATGATTTTGTGGCGATCATAGGGGAAGAAGAGTTTAAGAACCTTATGGTCACTATAAAGGATATTAGAAAATTTAAGCAGCACACCTTCTCATGGGAAAATGAAAAAGATAAAATATTAGCTTTGTTGAGAGGAAATTAGACCATGCCATTTGATATTTTAAAAAACTTAGACTGGTCGGCTCACAAGACAGCTCTAAGGACTGAACTTTGTGGCCGTTTGGACAAAAGCTACATGCAAAAAGAAGTTACCTTATGCGGGTGGGTCAATACCAGAAGGGACCACGGTAAGCTTATTTTTATAGACCTGAGGGATTTTTCAGGCTTGGTGCAATTGGTATTCGACCCTGCAAAGAGCCAAAAGTCTTACCGGCTTGCAAAGAAGATAAGAAGCGAATTTGTATTGATGGTTAAGGGAAAAGTTGCAGAGAGGAGCCCGGACACCATAAACAAAGAGCTCAAAACAGGGGAAATAGAGGTCTCTATCAGTGAAATCGAAATACTTAATGGGGCCAAGACCCCTCCTTTTCTTTTCAATGAAAGGGAAAAAGTAGATGAGATGACCAGGCTTAAATACCGTTATATCGATCTGAGAGGCGGCCAGATGCAGAAAAACATAAGGCTTAGACACCTTATTGCCTCAAAGACAAGGGACTGCCTTAACTCTAAGGGTTTCCTTGAAATAGAGACGCCTATCCTGGCTAAAAGCACCCCCGAGGGAGCCAGGGATTTTTTGGTGCCTTCAAGGCTGAACCCTAAAAAATTCTATGCTCTTCCGCAGTCTCCCCAATTGTTTAAGCAAATACTGGTATTTTCTGGTTTTGACCGGGTATACCAGATAGCAAGGTGCTTCAGGGATGAGGACCTAAGGGCGGACAGGCAGCCTGAGTTTACCCAGGTAGACCTTGAGATGACATTCGTCAGAGAAGAGGATGTAATGGGTGTCATAGAGGGATTGATGGGTTCCATATTTGGGGCCCTTGGCATACCTATAGAAATCCCCTTTAAAAGGTTGACCTGGCAGCAGGCAATTGAGACCTACGGGACCGATAAGCCTGATATGAGATTTTCATTGACTATAAAGGATATATCAAGCCTCTTTGAGGATACTGGCTTCAAGATATTCAATAATGTTTTGAAAAAAGGAGGAGTAATAAAATGTCTTGTCTGCGGTCAAGCTGGGAAATTCAGCAGAAAAGACCTGGACCAGCTGGTAGATATGGCTAAAAGCTACGGTGCTGGCGGCCTTGTGTGGGCCAAAGTAGGCAAAGGCCTCGATCTTCAATCCCCGGTTTCAAAGTTCTTAAGTGAGAAGGAAAAGAGATCCTTGGTTGATAAGCTGGACCTGGAGGAAGATAACCTGGTCATCATAGTGGCTGATGATTTCCTCATAACCTGCCAGATCCTGGGGTATATAAGGGACCACCTGGCTAAAAAACTGGGTATCATCGGCAAAGGGTTTACCCCTCTATGGGTATATGATTTTCCTCTTTTTGAATGGGACCAAAAAAATAACTGCCTTACCCCCATGCATCATCCTTTCACCAGCCCCAGCGATGAGACTGTCTCGATGCTGGATAAGGACCCCTTAAAAGTTAAGTCCAGGGCATATGATCTTGTGCTGAACGGAGAAGAGATAGGAGGGGGCTCAATAAGGATTGCTGATATCAATATACAGAAAAAGATATTTAAAACATTAGAGTTTACCGAACATATGATAGAGAAGAACTTTGGTTTTTTTATAAACTCTCTAAACTATGGTGTTCCCCCGCATGGGGGCATAGCCCTTGGGATGGACAGGATAGTAATGCTGCTGGGAGGCCTATCCAACATAAGGGATGTAATAGCCTTCCCAAAGACACAGTCTGCTGTATGCATGCTCACGGACTCTCCTTCTTCAGTCACCAGGGAACAATTAAATGAGGTGCATATAGACTTAAAGGATGACGATGGCCAATAATAATTGCAATATTAAGCTTTTTTTAATAAATTATTATAATAAATTAAAGATCTTGAAAGGAATGCTATGGATATACCAGAAGGTGTAATAGTAGCGATGCTCACCCCTTTTGACAGCCAGGGCAAGATAAATGAGGTAGAAGTAAGAAGATTTGTAAATTTTCTAATAGAAAAGGGAGTGGATGGACTGTTTCCAGTTTCCTCATGCGGGGAATACACACACATGGACATGGGGGAAAGGAAATTCTTAATAGATATTGTGTTAGATGAAGCAGGCGGAAGGGTACCGGTAATACCCGGGTCGGGCGCGACTTGCTACCATAAGTCTATTGAGATTGCAAATTATGCCAAAGAAAAAGGGTGTGCAGCAATAGTCCTGCATGGGCCCTATTTTTTCAAAAACACACAAGAGGTGGTGGAGGGCCATTTAAAAAAGGTTGCCAACTCTGTTGATATCCCTATCTTTCTTTACAATATTCCTTTTTTTGCCAATGAGGTCACTCCCCAGATGGCCGAAAACCTGTGCAGTATGCCCAATGTGGTAGGCATAAAAGACTCTTCGGGAAATATGGTCAACGTAATGAACCTCCTGGAGATGACCAGGAAAGTGGACCCTGATTTCAGGGTCCTGGTAGGGGCAGAAGAGATCATGCTGCCGGCATTGCTTATGGGAGGGAAGGGCTGCATGACTGCTACTGCCGGTATTATGCCTGAATTTGTGGTGGGAATGTATGAAAGTTTTAAAAACACCAATATACAAAATGCCTACAACCTGCAGTTTGCAATACTGCCCCTTATAAGGGAGATGAAATCAGTTAACTTCCCTCAGGGGTTTAAGGAAGCATTGGACCTGAGGGGAATAAGCGTAGGGCCACCCATGATGGATTACCCTCAAAAAGAGAGGGGAAATATATCTGACCTTAAAGCCAGGATGCAGCTTGAGATGGAGAACCTGCTGGAAAAATATTTCCCGGGAATACCATTAAATTACCGGGAACAGAAAACAGTACAGCCAAGCCTTTCTTATCCTATTCCTACAGCCTCTCCGGAAAACAAAAAAGATAAGAAATATTCGGATTGTGTGGTATGCGGCATGTGTGACGGGGATATAGAGTGCAGGACAGTGTCCTGCAAAGAGAGTGACATTGAGGGTGGCAAAAAAATCGATATCAAGGATTTCGATGACCAAATGCTTAAAGAGATAATAACCAAGACAGTAAAAAAAATCTTAGATGAAAATAAATAGAAAGGGCAGAAATGGATAAAGCAATAGGGCTAATAGAGACAAGGGGGCTGGTAGGCTCAATAGAAGCAGCGGATGCCATGGTAAAAGCAGCCAACGTGACCCTTATATCAAAGGCTTATGTCGGAGGCGGGCTGGTAACCGTCATAATCGAAGGCGACGTAGGAGCTGTAAAATCCGCTGTGGACAGCGGAGCTGCTGCGGCAAAAAAGGTAGGGGAGCTTATCTCTGTGCATGTGATCCCCAGGCCCCATGATGAAATCTCTAAAATAATTTAGTTTTTG
>PWSB01000161.1 GCA_003563375.1 Actinomycetota bacterium
GGAGCTGCAATCTATAATTGATGACCAGACCGACCCCTGGGGGGTAAAGGTGTCCACGGTGGAGATAAAGGATGTAGAGCTCCCTCAGACCATACAGCGGGCTTTTGCAAGGCAAGCAGAGGCAGAAAGGGAAAGAAGGGCCAAGATCATAAATGCAGAGGGTGAATTCCAGGCCTCAGAAAGACTTTCTGAAGCAGCCAAGATCTTGAGCACCCATCCTGTTTCAGTACAGCTTAGGTTTTTGCAGACCTTAAAGGAAATTGCGGCAGAACAGAATTCGACAATAATCTTCCCGCTTCCCATAGATCTCATAAAGGCTTTTATGGAAAAAATGGAGGCAAAATAATTATCCTGCCAGGCAGCCCGGCTATCAACGGGCTGCCGCATGTCTATGTCAATCTATAATTCTACCTTGTTTTTAACTTTCAACTTTTGTTGTAAAATTTTAATATATTATTAAAATTGGATTTTCAGTCATGAAAATTTTTGACTACCCAGAGACAAAAATAATAGGCAAAAACACCATTATAAGGAAATTGGAACATCGGGACCTGGATAAGTCGCTTGAATGGCTAAAGGACCCCCTGGTCAATAAATTCTTAAGCCAGGATTTTGCAACCTTGGATAAGCGGCAAGAGGACGATTGGTATAGGTTCATGCAGAAATCAAAAAATGACCTGGCTTTTGCTATAGAGACCATTAACGGTTATTATATTGGCAACTGCGCTTTGCATAAAATAAACTGGTTCAGAAAATGTGCGGAGTTTGGCATAGTCATAGGAGAAAAAGACTACTGGGACAAAGGCCATGGATCCGAGGCTGTAAGCATGGTAATGGTTTATGCTGCCGATAAGCTCAAGCTTAGGAGAATAATATTAAATGTGTATGAATACAATAAAAGAGCCATAAGGGTATATAGCAAATGCGGTTTTAAGCTGGTCAAAGTCTTAGAAGAGGACCATTACTATAACAGGAAATACTGGGACACTTATATCATGGAATACAGAAGCAGGAGGTAATCCATAAATATTGTATACTTATAAGAAGAAGAGGAGGACCGGGCCGGTCTCAATTCTATTTATAGTGCTTTTTTTGCTAAGTGCAGCTATTCTTGCTTACCTATGGTATACGGATAAAGGTATCTTTTGGGACCACCTTCCCATAGCCAGCATGGTTATAGTATTTTTTAGCCTGGTATTTGCGATTTTTAATTTTATAAGGAGGAATGCCGCAGGATTTATTTTCATTCTTTTTTTTATTGTCTTTGTAGCAGGAGTAGTGATTTCAGGATTGTTCGGGCCTTTTGCCAGCAACCTCCGGGCTGAGAATTATTATAAAGACGGTTTGTACGCGGAAGCAATAGGCGAATACTTAAAGATCACCGAAGAATACCCCACCAGCAAATACTATGAAAATGCAATAAAAAACCTGCCCTTTGCATATTATGAGGTCGATGATCTAGACCAAGCCTTTCTCTATTTAAAAAAGGCTGAAGAAAAAGAGCTTATAACCGCTGACCTGAAAGTCAAAGACATATATATTGAATCCTACCTCAGGCTTGCCGAGAGACATACAGCCCAATCTCAGTACAGGCTTGCAGCAGGATACTATATGGAAGCAATGGATCTGTATCGCCAGATACAGAAAGAATATCCCGGCTCAGACCAGGCTTTTATTGCAGAAACCAAGATACCCGAACTGGCTTTTTTGGCCGGAACCTCTTTTTGGAAAGTCCCTGATTGGGACCGGTCTATAGATCTTTTTACCGAAGTCATCGATAAAAAACCTGGCCTGGATTTGGCTGAGAAAGCCAGTGAGATGCTTTTTGTCAGCCATGTAAACAAGGCATTGGAGCATAAGAACGATTTAAAATACAGTGAAGCTGCAGTAGAGTTCTTAAATATAATGGAGACCTTTACCTCACAAAAAGACAGCTACAGGGTCTCCCATTACCGGGAAGTCATACTCTCCGATATACCAAGGTATCATCTGGACAATATCGCCTATGATTTTTTCAGGGAAACAGAATATGGAAAAGCTGCTTATCTATACAGGGCCATTATTGACTTTAACCCTGAGAATGCAGAGGAGTATATTCCCTTGCTGTCCAAGAGCAAGATAGAGTATGCCAAAACCATAAGGTTTAGGGACCTTGCCTTTGATGGCGATCCTTCAGCTATATATATTCCTGAGACAAGCATACTTGAAATTGAAAATTCAAGCACAAACAGCGCCACCTTGTACCTTGTTGGACCGCAAGAGGGAATGGTCTTCATTTTTGGTGAATCTACATCGGCCACCGAACTGGCTCCTGGGACCTACCAGGCAGTACTGGAATTAGATAAAGAAGAAAGCGCCCCTTTTTTTGGGAATTTGATCCTGGAAGAGAGAAACAGGTATAGAATCCATATAGATTAAATGTTAGTTTAAGCCAGGTCTCTTAGGCCGTCGTCTATTAAGCTTTTCAGGTTATTATCCAAAAACCCTCTTACATATCCCCTATCCATCGCCCTGTCTATTTCAAGATTCTGCTCCATGCTTCTCATCAATTTATCCAGAAGCCCGCTGGCATCAGAAATCTTATTCCAGGTTTTTTGTTCGTCATCTACTTTGATCTCTTTGGCTATGCGGTCTGATGTTTTGTTAAATTGGTCATAATGGTCCCTTAAAGCACCACTGAAGGTAGCTTTCTGCCAGAACCATCTTCCGCTGTTTTTCTGGTTATAGAGATTGAACAGGCCAAACAGGTATTCAAGGTCAACATTGTTCCGCTCGCATATAGCTTTAATGATAAACATCCTTTTTGACATATAGGGAGCTTTTTTTAGCCTTATATAATCTATCATATTGATCACCTCATATTTATAATTATATATTATAAAGAAAATTTGAAACAGCCTGGACTCACCTGTTTTTTCCATACAGGTATAAACCTCCCATGCAAAAGTATGGTTTTAAATTTTAGAATAAATATCCCATAATGTCCAGGTCAGCGGCCGGCCTGTGGTTTAAGCTCTATGGTCTGGCCCTGTTTTATCTTCTTTAGCCTGGCTATATCCTTTTTGGACGCTATATGGCCCAATACCGTTACCGGACCTGCCGCCCTGGGCCTATGGTCGGTGCTTGCCGGCGTAGTCCCGAAAAAGATACAGAAAGCATTGCCGGGAGGCCAGTAAGCGATGTCTCCTACTTCCAGGATCTCTTTACCTCTCTCAAGGTCATGTTTTAGGGGTATGGAAAAATATACTTCATTCCCCCAAAGCTGGGCCTCTGATTTAAACGGGACCATTTTTTTTAGAGCAATAGATGTATCAGAGTCATTTAAATCAAAAACTATGCGGTCTTTACCTGTTACAAGCTCGATTTTTGTTTTCATAGTGTTGAATATTTTAATAATTTTTAAGTAATTCCACAAACAAAAATAAAAATAAAAATTTATTGTATTAGCTGTCAAAATTATGTATATTACATTAAAAGTATCACTTGCATCATAAAAAAAATAATAGAAAGGGAGTAAATGGAAGTAAGGATCGATGAAGAACTATGTACAGGCTGTGGACTGTGCGAAGAAACCTGTCCCGATATTTTTAAGATGAATGAAGATAAAGATATTGCCGAAGTCATTAAGAGAGATTATGATGAAAATGATGAGGAATGTATCCAGGAAGCTGAAGAAAGCTGCCCCACTGAAGCTGTTATTGTTGATTGATGGGTTTTAAAGATATTAAATAGCCCTGTGTTTACAGGGCTATTTTTATTACTGGACCTTTTTTGCCGGAATCCAGCCCTTTAAAATCAGCGAGAGCCCGCCCACTCCAAAGAGTATTTGGGCTATCCTTACCACCCAGCCTACAAAAGGTATGGCAAAAGCCACAGACAAGATAACCAAGCCCAATAAAAATGCGATTACTTTCCATCCAAACTTACCAAAGTCCAGCGAGGCCTTGGAAAGAATGGTGACTCCCAAAAGATAAGCTACGAATATTGAGCTTACATAGACCAGGATACCAAAAAGGATACCCAATATCGTGGTCGAGGCCAGAAGTATAATTCCCACGCCTCCCCCCAAAACGGTTATAAAGAGAAACACTGAGATCAAAAAAAGTATTATCAGGGCGATAGGTATGCCAAAAAAAACGATAGCCCCGGCCCCAGCACTATATCCCAGGGTTTTGATCAACCTTGCATTAAACCTTTCAAAGGCTTTGGGGATAAACAAAAGGAGTAGTACCCCAAGGACAAATAAGGAAATAAAGGATATTATCTTGCCCAAAAAAGTTGAAAACAGTGCCAGCGGTGCAGCAAAATCAATTTCTCTTAAAGGGTCTTCAAAAATAGAAAGATCTACCTGGGCTATGCTGAAAGCAGGCTGGTTTGAAATAATATCGGCCCTCCCCTGTCCTGCAGGTACAAATGCACTGGCTGAAACAACCAGTAAAACAATCAAAGCAAGGAAAAGGGGAAGGTATACAAACCTCTTCATGTGTCCACCTCCTTGATACTTAATTTTTAAAATATATATATAATTATAATATTTGTTCTTCAAACAGTAAAAGACAATTATTTTAGGTTAATGGAACCGGGATTTTAAAAATTATTTTTTATATAATATAGAAATTTTTACAATTCTCCCTTATTATTACTCTTGTATCTTATAAACTTAGATAGATTATCTTTTTTAAAGATTTATGGTTTTACTGATAGTATTAGAGGTCCTTGCCGGGTTAGCCCTTTTTATATTTGGCTTGAACCGGTTAAGCAACAGCCTGCAGAAGATAACCTCCAATAAACTAAAAAATATAATAAATTTTTTAGCTAAAAGGAAATGGTCCACTCTACTGGTGGGGGTATTCACCACTATCCTGGTACAGAGCAGCAGCGCTACTTCGGTTATGACCGTGGGTTTTGTAAATGCAGGCCTTTTGACCCTTAATCAGGCTATAGGCATAATCATGGGTGCTAATATAGGGACCACGGTGACAGCCCAGATCATCGCATTCAGGGTAGAACTTATCTCCCTTCCGATAATTATAATCGGCTTCAGCCTTTTCTTTTTTGGAAAAAGAAAAAGATACAAGAACATGGGCATGGCCGTACTGGGGTTGGGCCTGCTTTTTTTAGGTATGGGCATAATGAAGGATGCTGTGGAACCCCTGCGGGGAAACGTGGCTTTTGAAGAATTTCTTTTAATCTTTAGCAGAAACCCTTTCCTGGGAATAATCGCAGGAATAGTGCTTACAACTGTCCTTCAAAGCAGTTCTGCCACCATCGGCCTGCTGATAGCTTTGGCCAGCCAGGGACTATTGCCCATAACTGCGGCTATTCCAATACTTTTGGGGGATAATATAGGCACCTGCTCAACAGCCCTGATCTCTTCTTTTAAGACTACCATTACTGCAAAAAGGACAGCCTTTTCACATCTTATGTTCAATATAATAGGGACAATAATATTTTTGATCCTGCTTTATGGATTAGGCCTCCAGGACATAATCATAAGGTTAACCGGAGCCGATATTCCCCGCCAGATAGCTAATGTACACACAGGATTCAACATAATCACTACCATTGTACTTTTCCCCGCTCTGGGATTATTTGCAAAAGGGGTGACCAAGATGTTTCCCGGAAAGGATATAACCATACATAAAAATGCCCTGTATTTGGACAAACGCCTTATACAGACCCCGGTAATAGCTTTAGACCAGGCAAAGAGGGAGCTTGCAAGAGTCGCCAAGATAACCAAAGAGATGCTTAACCTTACCATGCAAAGACTGCATATAGTTAAATCCATAATAGAAGAGAAGGTCTTGGACAGGGAGATAGCAGTCGACAGCATCACCGAAGATATAATAAGGTATTTGACCAAGATATCCCAGAGGTCCTTGAATAAGACACAGTCAACCAGGCTTACCGGATTTTTGCACAATGCCTATGACCTTGAAAGAGCTGCCGATCACTGCGAGAGCATGCTTTACCTGATCCAGGTAAAAGAAGAGAACAAGATGAGCTTTTCAGACACAGCGCAAAAAGAGCTGTCCACAGCTTTTAACAAGGTCAACCTTATGTTCAGCACTCTGCTTTTAGGGATGGAAAATGATGATCAGCAAGCTTTAATAGAATGTGACCATATAGAAGAAGAGATAGACCAGATCGTTAAAAAGATAAGGTCAGAACACTTGGCCAGGCTCCAGGCAGGCAAATGCATGCCTCTGTCCGGAGTGGTCTTCTCGGACATCATCCTGCACCTTGAAAGGATAGGGGATCTGCTTCATGGGGTCTCCAGAAGTTTAAAAGAGTAATAACTTCCAGCCGCTAGGTAAAATTTTTCTTTATCTTTGAGATATATCCATGGATATCCCCTGAATTGGAGACTGCTGACCCCATGACCAGTACACTTGCTCCAGCTCCCAGGACAAGGGGAGCGGTTTCTTCATTTATCCCCCCGTCCACTTGTATTTCTATGGCCTTGTACTTATCCTGGGCCTGCGCGTGATTGTCTATCATCGATTTAAGTTTTCTTATCTTATTGAGCATAGAAGGTATAAATTTTTGCCCTCCGAAACCAGGATTGACCGTCATCAACAGGATAAGGTCAGAAAGGTCAAGGACATTTTCGATATAAGAAAGAGGGGTGGAGGGATTTAAGGCAATGCCTGCCTTTAGGCCTGCTTTTTTTATTTCAGACAAGGTGCGGTGTAGGTGCGGAGAGGTTTCTGCATGTACAGTAATAAGGTCTGCCCCGCTGTCTATAAAAGGAACAAGCATGGTTTCGGGTTTTTTTACCATAAGATGGACATCGAAAAAGAGTTTGCTTTTTCTTCTTATGCTTTTTACCACATGGGGCCCTATGCTGATGTTTGGAACATAATTGCCGTCCATTATATCGAGATGAAGCATATCTATTTCTGCTTTTTCAATCTGAATGAGTTGTTTTGACAGATCAAAAAAGTCAAAATCAGTTATGGACACGGAGATTTTAACTTTATTTTTTCTCAAGTTCAGTCCTTCAATCCGTTTCTAGTATCCTATCATTGTAAACCATCCTATTTGATATTGCAGTACTTTGGCACAGGAAATCAATATTTTTTAAGTTTAATAGATCGTAGGCAAATTTTAAATAAAAATTATTGTGATTGTAAACCTATTTCTGTTATAATTCCTATCAATTCAAATGTGTTTTTGACAATTTATAAAATTTTCAAGGATAGGTGAAATTCCTTACCGGCAGTTATAGTCTGCAACCCTTAACAAAGGTGGACTTAGTGAAATTCTAAGACCGACAGTTAAAGTCTGGATGGGAGAAAATTTAAGGTATAAGATTTGAAGCCACGATTTTCTCCGTGGCTTTTTTTAATTATGGATAAATTTAATCAAGAAGACAAAAAATTTATGAGTTTGGCCCTAAAGCTTGCCCGCAAAGCCAAGGGTGATACCAGGCCCAATCCTATGGTTGGGGCCGTAATTGTAAAAGACGGCCGCATCTTGTCCACGGGCTACCATAAGAAAGCAGGCAAGGAACATGCTGAAATAGAGGCCATAAAAAAGGCTGATGAGCCCCTGGAAGGAGCAAGCTTGTTCGTTACCCTGGAGCCCTGCAACATCCATGCAAAGACTCCTCCATGTGTAGACCAGTTGATAAAACACAGGTTTGCTGAGGTTATCATAGGCTCAATAGACCCAAATCCCTCTATTTGCGGAAAGGGAGTAAAAGAATTAGAAAAGGCTAACATCAAGGTAAGGTCTGGCCTTATGAGGGAAGAAGTGGCTAGACAGAACGAGGAATTTTTCAAGAATATGAAAACAGGCCTGCCTTTTATCACCTCCAAAATAGCCGCTAGCCTCGACGGGAAGATAGCTTCGGCAAGCCGGGATTCCAAATGGATTACCTCGGATTATTCCAGAAGATTGGTATATAGCTTAAGGAAAGATATTGGATGCATACTTACCGGAATAGGCACCGTGGTCTGCGATGATCCTTATCTGCTCCCTTACAGCAGTGATGGCGGACTCAGAAAAGCAGGGGGATTTTGGAGGGTTATTTTTGACAGCGGCCTAAAACTTGAGCTGGATTCAAATATAGCAAAGACATTGGGCATGGCAGATACAATAATCTTTACCCAGAGCAAGGACAGAGGCAAAATTGAAGAGCTAGAAAAAA
>PWSB01000012.1 GCA_003563375.1 Actinomycetota bacterium
AAAAATAAAAAAACTGGTATCTATTAAAAGTACCGGCGCATTTTAAACATGCCTGAATTAAAAAATGAGGAAATCGATAAAATGAGAAAGAATCTCGGCATTTTTGCCCGGGCAATCTGAGTATATCTGGGGAAAGAAATTCTATTAACCTATGAAAAACTTGGATAAAAAAATAGTTAAAAAATTTATCCCCAGGGTGGGTGCGGTTGGAATTGCTGTATATAGTGTGTTGGCTTCAATGGCCGACAGAAGCCAGGGCTGTTTTCCCTCCCAGAAATGTATTGCAGAAGCCCTGGGTTATTCAAGGGCCACGGTAAACAGGGCCATTAAAGCATTAAAAAAACATGGGCTGATAGGGGTGGACAGAAGATCCAGGCACCACTGCACCTATAGGCTTTTAAAGGTCAGATGCAGCACTGACAAAACTCAGATGTCAGATGAGAGAAACTCAGATTACCAGGTGAACACTAACAATAATAAGTTTACAAGAAATAATAACAATATCGATGATTAAAACTTTTTAAAACCTAATGAGAAAGCTTCTAAAGGATTTGAACCCAAAAACAGAGAGGAGCTTTTGGCCCTGGATATGGCTTCTGCCTTGGGTGATGATAAAAACCTGGCCCTCTATCTTTACTACTCCAAAAAATACCCGGAGTCTCTTTTAAGAAAAACACTGGGGGAGGTAGGAGATACCTCCCCACAAAATCAAAAAAAGCAAAGGTGCCCTATCATATAAGGATGTTTGAGGCAGTGGCCATGGGCTCTGCCTGCCTTTCCCAGATGTATAAAGGTTTAAAATAAAACCAAATTTTATCTGTATGCTAAAAAATAACCTGAAACTTTTAGCCATTGACCCCGGTACCAGGGAGATGGGGATCGCATTTTTTGAAAAGGGAAAGCTTATCCACTACGGGGTTAAGGTTATAAATAGGAAAAAATCACCCCATAAGACCCTAAAAGAGGGAAGAAAGGTAACCCTAAGACTGATAAAGGACTTCAAGCTCCAGGTGCTGGTGGCGGAGAAATCTTTTTTTGTCCAGAGCAGAAACCTTGCCCTGCTTAGCGTGTTTCGACTTTTACGGAACTGTACCAAGGCGCCTGGCAGAAACTAAAATAGAAACGGTTACCACTCTTCCCTTATGCTTGCATCGAAGATGTTTTCCAGAAGCCTCGATCTCTCTTCCGGAGTGGTAAGCCTTGGCTGGCTGAAATCATTTAACATGGTGGTTGCTATGACGGTATTTATATGCCTGCCATTATAAAATATGTGTTTTGGTATCAAGCCTGGGTTATTTCCCAGGATTTGAAGCTGCTGGCCAAAGAACAGGTTCCCTAATCCGTATTTTATAAAACCATCTCCCCTGAACTCAAACCCCATCGGGTGGTGTGACTGGCTCCCGCTGACAATATCCGCTCCAGCGTCAATCATCCGCCTGAAATCGACAATATGGTTCTCGTTGGGGCTGTATTGGTATATCTCTTCATGCTGGAAGGTAAAGATGACTATATAGCCCTGGTCTTTTAAGTCCTTTATTATTTGTTCAAATTTCTGCATGTCTTGCTCATACTGCTCTTCATCCCACATGTTTATGCGAGCTGAACCCGGCGTATTTTCGGTAGCCCAGT
This sequence comes from Actinomycetota bacterium, assembly GCA_003563375.1. Lineage (GTDB taxonomy): Bacteria > Actinomycetota > Humimicrobiia > Humimicrobiales > Humimicrobiaceae > Halolacustris > Halolacustris secundus. The sequence continues at coordinate 1,630 of PWSB01000012.1, forward strand.
TCCAGTCAGGCCCGAAGGTGTTTGCACCAAGTAATGCTATCCTGTTGCCGTTGATATCAAAGATAGCAGGCTTATAGGAATCTTCCAGGTCCCTTCCGCCTCCAAAATATTGCCAACCTTCTTCTTCATAAAGGTCAAGGGTAAAATGCATCCAGTCATGTCCTTTGTCGATCATATGGTTTCCGGTAAGCTCGATCACATCTGTGCCCACATATCTTAGGAGTTCAATATTGTCTGCATTACTGCAGAACACGAGCCCCTGAGGCCTGGCGTCAGTAGTGCAGCCTTCCACAAATGGTATTTCATTGCTTATATGGGTGATGTCTGCATCCCTTAAAGTCTCGGCTATCTTTTCACCTGGAGAAGTTATGCTGCCATCTGCTTCTATCCTCCTGGCTATCTGCCTAACTATGGCTGTGACTCCAGTCATGTTAAGGGTTGTAAGCCTATCCAGGTTCCTGTTGCTTGGCAGGGTGCTTTTAATATTTGCCACAAGGCTTTCCACCTTGCCTGGGTCATCTCCGGCCACTTCTATGCCAGCGGCAAGGGGCCAGTCCATTATATCCAGGTCCCGGTCAAAAATAGACATCCCACCGATCTCCAGTACCTTGTATTCCCTGGCAATTGCATCAAAAGGGACAATTGAAAAACTGTCATCGTTCTCTATCATATAGGAATGGACATCGTTATCGTCCAGTATTGTTATGTCTTGGTTATTTGATTCTCCCCAGATCTCTTCCAGGATATCGAATACCTCTCTTGAAAGTACAAACCCAGGCTCTGAATGGTCATTGGTGATGTAGTCAAGTGCATCACGGCTGCCATCCCAATAGGCTTTAAGGTCGTCTATGTCCACATAGTCGTTGTAAGTGTAGAAGGGCACTACCGGGGCAAGGACCCAGAAGATCTCATGTGGCCGGCCAGGGGGGGATATAGTTACGCCGATATCAAAATCAATGTCTACTTCCTCTGTCTCACGCATGCCAAAAGTCTTTCTCGCTTCCTGAACGATTATTCCCTGAAAGCTCTCAGGTATGAGTTCATCTATCCATAACCTTACAGGTATTATCTCTTCCGGCTCCTGGGGAGCTTCTGCTGCTGTAGCCTCCTCTGTTTCCGGAGCGGGCTCCAAGGCCTGAGGATCTTCTGTAAAGGTGCAGGAGATTAAAACCGAAAAAATAAAGGCGAGTAATATAATGGGAGCGGTCTTAGATAAAATTTTTTTGTTTTCCATCAATATCTGTCCTAGTTTTGGGCTTGATAATATAAAATATTATACCACTTTATGGTTTTGAGAAAACCTTTGAAAAAACCATTTTTTGGGAGCCCCCTGCATTATACATGCCTTGACTTATTTTTTAATATTATTTAAAGTATTCTCTGGTTTTAAGCGATTATTTTATTAAACATCAATTCCATAATAATCGAGTTAGCGCTTGTAGCTCAGCTGGATAGAGCAACGGACTTCTAATCCGTAGGCCGGGGGTTCGAATCCCTCCAAGCGCGCCATTTAAACTGTTTAAAAAATTGACAATATAATATAATATTTAATTGATGGTGAGAATAGCTCAGCTGGTAGAGCACAGGATTGTGGTTCCTGGGGCCGCGGGTTCGAATCCCGTTTCTCACCCCATTTTTTTGATTTTTAGCGCCTGTAGCTCAGCTGGATAGAGCATCGGACTTCGAATCCGCTGGTCGGGGGTTCGAATCCCTCCAGGCGTGCCAGTTTGTTTTTTGCATGGTTGTCTCTTATAATGTACTGCTGGCAGTGGGCCGTTAGCTCAGCTGGTAGAGCACCGGACTCTTAATCCGGGTGTCACAGGTTCGATCCCTGTACGGCTCACCATCCTTTTGCGAGAGTGGCGGAATTGGCAGACGCGCTAGACTTAGGATCTAGTGGGGTAACACCTGTAGGGGTTCAAATCCCCTCTCTCGCACCAATTGGCTACAACGCTAATAGGAAAAGCCTTTAGACGGCCCTGTATCCGAGGATGTTCCGGCCTTTCTTGAAAGAAATGCATTGCCCAGTGTTTCAATATGTTCCAGGACATTTTGAAAATAGTTGTAGTGCTCCTGTTCATGGGCGATTATCTTTTCAAACAATTGGGCTGATACCGTGTCTGCTTTATCCTGGCAGACTTTCAAAAACTTATTGTATACGTCCATGGCTTCCTGTTCCTGGGCCATATTATAGGAGAAGATGTCCTCTATGCCCTGGCCTTTTTTCACAGGCTGGGACGGGTCTGTTACGGGCTCCCCTCCCAGTTCTTTTATCCTTTCTGCCATCTCTTCTGAGTGCCTCATCTCATCTATGGAGATAAGCTTTACATTTGCGGCCAGCTCGCCATAATCAAGATCATCAAGGATATAGTGCTGGTACATGTACTGACTGATAGCGTGCAGCTCAAGGGCTTTGGATTTGTTCAGTACAGATATCACTTTTTCCCGGGTCTCTTTGCTTGAACTTTGGTTCATGACTGTCCCTCTCTTTTAAAAAAATGGTTATTTAAAAAAATATTAACCAAGAATTTGGCCGCTGTCCATCAACCCAAAATTTAGAAAGTATCATAAATCCGGCTTAGCAATCTCCGGGTTCAGCGGTTATAATTAAATGGGTAGTTTGTATTTTATTTTTTTTTTATTATAATATATTTTTTAATGGAAAAAGGTAAAAAAGGCAGGAGGCGCTTTTAGTTGGATTATAAGATACATGATGTAAAGAAGGAAAAAAATTCAGTAACACTTGATGTAGAAGTCACTAATAAATATTTGAATAAGGCTGCGGGGAAAGCATATAAGAAGATCTCCCAGCAGGCAAAAATACCTGGTTTTAGGAAGGGCAAGGTCCCCTACCAGGTCATAGACGTAAATTTCGGCAAGCAGTATGTCCTAAATGAGGCAGCCAGCATAGCCATATCTGAACTTTATGCCCAAATACTGGACAATGCTAAAATAAACCCGATAGATTATCCGAAGGTCAATTTCAAACAGATCGAGGAAAGCAAGCCTTTGAAGGTAGAGCTCAATATACCGGTGGAACCTAAGGTGGAAGCCCCTGATTATAAGGGGATAGAGGTGTCTGCTGCTCCTGTAGAGGTCAAGGACCAGGAGGTAGAGAGACATATTGAACATATGAGGGAGAGGTTTTCTTCCCTTGAGCCTGTTGAAGAGGACAGGAGCGCTCAAAAAGGCGATTATGTCACCATTGACTTCCAGGGAAGAGTGGACGGCAAAGAGCTGGAAGACAGCAAGGCCGATGATTTTGTATTGGAGATCGGTTCAAAGACCCTTACCCCCCAATTCGAAGACTCGATAGCCGGTATGAAAAAAGGTGAACAGAAAAAAGTCCAGTTCACGCTGCCCCAGCAGATAGAAAGGGCTGACCTAGCCGGCAAAGAAGCTGAGTTTGATGTAAAGCTAAAAGAGATAAAGAAAAAAATAGTGCCGGAGATAGATAAGGAATTCTTAAAAAATGCAGGTGACTACGAGAACAAGGAAGAATTTGTAAAAGAAATAAGAGAAAATATTGCCCAGAAAAAAGAAGAATCCAGAAAAGAAGAGATCGTGGGCAAAATAATAGCCAAACTTATAGAAAAAGCGGATATTTCAGCTCCGACTGCAATGGTGAAAAATAGGGCCAGGCAGCTCAAAGAAGAGTTTGAGAAAAATCTTAAGGCGCAGAACATATCCAAACAGAACTATTTGAAGGCGGCCCAAGTCAATGAATCAGTACTGGATGAGCAGTTCAATAAAAGGGCTGAGGTCGAGGTCAAGCAGTATCTTCTGTTTAAGGCTTTAGAAGAAAAAGAAAAACAGAAGATCGAGCCAAAGACCGATGATTTAAACAAAGAGGCTCAACAGATCCTGGAGAGATACCAGAAGGAAGAAGAGAAAAAGAAGGTAAAAGAGTTTTTGGATTCTCCTCACGGCAAGGAAAACCTTGCTTCTTCCTTGAGAAGGAAAAACATGGTGGACCTTCTGGTAAAAAATGCCAAGGTAGTCGAGAAAGAGGAAAAACCCGAGGGTAAAAAGATCATTACCCCTGAGGGCAAAAAAGCCGACGCCGATAAGAAATTGTGGACGCCAAACCAAAAATAAGGAAGCGGGGTACCGATGTATAATAATTACTTAGTTCCCATGGTTATCGAGCAGACAAACCGTGGAGAGAGATCATTTGATATTTATTCCAGGCTGCTCAAAGAGAGGATCATCTTTTTGGGTGTGGGCATAGACGATAATGTGGCCAACCTGGTCATGGCTCAGCTGCTTCATCTTGAGGCTGAAGAACCTGAAAAGGATATACAATTATATATCAACAGTCCTGGAGGGATTGTTACCGCGGCATTGGCCGTGTATGATACGATGCAATTCATAAAATCTCCCGTGTCCACCATATGCATAGGCCAGGCTGCTAGTGCAGCGGCTGTACTGCTGCTGGCAGGAGAAAAGGGAAAGAGGTTTTCTCTTCCCAATTCCAGGGTGCTTTTGCACCAGCCTTCGGGAGGGGTTACCGGCACCACTATGGATGTGGAGATACACACCAGGGAAATGGTAAGGATAAGGGCTCTTTTAAATGAGATAATAGCCAAACATACTGACCAGGATTTAAAAAAAGTCGAAACCGATACTGAAAGGGATTTTATACTTACTGCTGAGGGATCCAAAGATTACGGGATCATTGATGAAGTAATTTATAAAAAATAATAATAAGAAGGAAGTGTTTAATATTGGAAAAAGACGACAAAAGGAGTAATTTCCTAAAATGCTCATTTTGTGGAAAATCCCAGAACCAGGTAAAGAAACTTATTGCCGGTCCTGGGGTTTATGTTTGTGATGAATGTATCGACCTCTGCAATGAAATACTCGAAGAGGAGCTTGGTGAAGAAAAAAAACTTGATTTTACCAACCTCCCCAAGCCGAGCAAGATCTATTCTGTTCTAAATGATTATGTGGTAGGCCAGCATTCCGCCAAAAAACTTCTGTCAGTTGCAGTCTATAATCATTACAAGAGAATAAAATACGGCAGCAGTGCTAAAAAGGATGATGTAGAGCTCCAAAAAAGTAATATTCTGCTCATGGGCCCAACTGGCTGCGGCAAGACCTTGCTGGCACAGACCCTTGCCAGGATACTTAACGTACCTTTCTGCATAGCTGATGCTACGGCTTTGACAGAGGCCGGTTATGTGGGTGAGGATGTGGAGAATATACTTCTCAAGCTCATACAGGCTTCTGATTTTGACATTAAAAAAGCAGAGACAGGCATTATATATATAGATGAACTGGACAAGATCAGCAGGAAAGCTGACAACCCCTCTATTACCAGGGATGTTTCAGGGGAAGGGGTGCAGCAGGCCCTGCTTAAGATCCTCGAAGGCACGGAAGCCAATGTCCCTCCACATGGAGGAAGAAAACATCCGCAGCAGGATTTTATACAGATAAATACATCAAATATCCTTTTTATATGCGGAGGCTCGTTTTCGGGTTTGGAAAAGATAATAGAAAGCAGAGTAAATAAAAAGAGCATAGGCTTTACCGCTGACAGGGTCCCCGGTAAATCTGAAAAAATAGACTGGCTGCTTCCCCAGGCTATGCCTGAGGACCTTCTGAAATTCGGACTGATACCCGAGCTTATAGGCAGGCTCCCAGTCATGGCTACACTGTCAAACCTAAACGACAAGGACCTTATAAGGATATTGACGGAGCCAAAAAATGCTCTGGTAAAACAATATTCCAAGATTTTTGAGATGGATGATGTCCAGCTGGAGATAGAGGAGGACGCTCTTGCCGCTATTGCCAAACAGGCTATGAGAAGGGGCACGGGAGCAAGGGGTTTGAGGTCTATAATGGAAGAGACCATGACCGATATCATGTTTACTATACCGGATCAAAAGGATGCAGCTAAATGCGTTATAAACAGGGAGGTTGTACAAAAAAAGGTTCCTCCGGTTTTGATTAAAGGGGATAGCAAACAGGTAAAGAGCAGAAAGAAACTTGCTTGATATGTTTACAAAAATAGAGGGAAGCTACAGCCCCGCCAGTTTTGAAAAGGATATATACAGCTACTGGGAAAAAAAAGAATATTTCCATACCCCCGTAGACCCAAAGAAAAAACCTTTTTCAATAGTGATCCCGCCGCCTAATATAACCGGGCAGCTTCACATCGGGCATGCCTTAAATAACAGCCTTCAGGATGTGATAATAAGATATAAAAGGATGTCAGGCTATAATGCCTGCTGGATACCCGGTGTAGACCATGCGGGGATTGCCACCCAGAATGTGGTGGAAAGATACCTTGAGAAAAAAGGAATTACAAGGGATGACCTTGGAAGGGAAGATTTTGTCAGGGAGGTCTGGAAGTGGAAAGATAAATATGGTGACAGGATAATCTACCAGCTAAAAAGGTTGGGATGCTCCTGTGACTGGTCCAGGCAGAGGTTTACCATGGACGAAGGGTATGCCCGGGCGGTAACCAGAGAGTTTAA
>PWSB01000152.1 GCA_003563375.1 Actinomycetota bacterium
AGCCTTGAGGCTATTTCCTTATCTACCCAAGGGGGGACCATGGTTCCTGTGGACATGGATTATAAACCGCTCCATAGGGCTATAACCTGGCTTGACAGAAGAGGCGATGAAATATTTAACACCAGCGAAGGCCTTAAAGCTAAAAATATTTATTTTTATGAAAAAACAGGTTGGAAATTAGACAGCGGAATCTCTTTTCTCCCTCTTCTATGGTTAAAGTCCAACAAAAAGGATATCTTCGCCAAGATACATAAGATAATGTTTGTAAATGATTACGTTCAGTCAAAGCTATGCGGTAAAGGCTTCCAGGATCCCTCTAATGCATCAATTTCCCTATTTTATAATGTCCCAGGGGGAACGTGGGATGACGATATTTTAGATATTTTAAAATTAGATGAGTCCTATTTATCAGAGGTCAAAAATCCTGGTGAGCTTGTAGGATACCTTGAGGAGGGATTAAAAAAGAGATTAAGATTAAGAGGGCAAGTCAAAGTGATAAATGGTTCACATGACCAATACTGCGGAGCCTTATCCACCGGAGTCCTGTTTTCTAAAGATATCATGATCGCTGCAGGGACTGCGTGGGTGATCTTTAAAGCCATAGACCAGCCAATACTGGACAGAAGGAATTTTTTTGCTCTAGGCAGGTTTTCATACAGAGAAAAAGCCATGGGAGAAAAATTCGGCTTGCTGTATTCATTGCCCGCGGCAGGTGCGTCTTTAAAATGGTTCGCAAAAAATGTGATGAACCTTAAAAAAGAAGGAGAGCTTTTCAGCCTTCTTGAAAAAAATTCTAAGAAGCTGTCAGAAAGCAAAACCCAGATCATCTTCTATCCTTACTTGGCCGGTTCCTTCGATCCTGGATTAGACACGCCTCATAAAGCTTCTTTTAAAAACCTGGGGCTGGGCCATGACTATCTGGATATGGTTAAGTCTATAATGGAAGGGGTGGGTTTTAAGTTAGCAAATATTTTAAAACTGTTATACGAAAAGGATGTGCCTGTTGAGAGCGTGAGGATGGTGGGGGGAGGGTCTAAGAGCAAGATCTGGCCCCAGGTCCTTTCAGATATTACAGGCCTAAAGGTTATGGTACCCCAAAACGATCTTGACCTGGCATGTGAGGGGGCAGCTATCATTGCCGGTTATGGCTGCGGTATCTTTTCTTCAATGCATGAGGGTTTTGATAAAGTCAGGTCAGATTACCGCGTATATAGCCCCAAGGCCCAAAATCAGAAATTTTATAGAGAAAAATCAAGCTCATTCACTGATCATCCTGGATGATAGCCCGTCCCTATTACCTGGCCTTTTTGTAATAATTGACCAGTCCGTTTGTTGAGCCGTCATGAGATTTTGTAGGGTTATCTTCTTTTAGTTCTGCAAGGATGTTTTTTGAAAGCTCTTTTCCAAGCTCTACGCCCCACTGGTCAAAGCTATATATATTAAGCAATACACCCTGCACAAAGACCTTATGTTCATAGACAGCAATGAGGCTTCCCAGTGTCCTGGGATCAAGCCTTTTATATAAAAAGGAATTGCTGGGCCGGTTTCCTTCGAATACCTTAAAAGGAGCCATAAGCTCGATGTCTGCCTTTGTCTTTCCCTGAGATTTTAGCTCTTTTTCTGCTTCTTTTTTGCTTTTTCCCTTCATCAAAGCTTCTGTCTGGGCAAAAAAATTGGAAAGCAGGACCTCGTGGTGGTCCCCAATAGGGTTAGGGCTTTCTATGGCTGCCAGAAAGTCGCAGGGTATCATCTTTGTGCCCTGATGGATTAGCTGGTAGAAAGCGTGCTGGCCATTGGTACCCGGCTCGCCCCACACTATGGGGCCTGTCTGGTGCCCTACCCTATTTTTATCTCTTCCTACGGATTTGCCGTTGCTTTCCATATCAAGCTGCTGGAGGTAAGCAGGAAATCTATGCATATAATGGTCATAGGGGAGCACAGCATAACTCTGGGCCCCGAAAAAATTATTATACCATAAGCCTATCAGGGCAAGGATAACAGGTATGTTCTGCCTGAAAGGGGCTTGTTTAAAATGTATATCTACAGCTTGAGCTCCTTTTAGAAGGGCCCTAAAATTGGAAAACCCAATAGAGCAGGCTATAGATAAACCGATAGCGGACCACAATGAGTACCTTCCTCCTACCCAGTCCCAGAATTCAAACATGTTGCCGGGATCGATTCCGAAGTCTTTGACCTTCTCTTTATTCGTAGAAATGGCAATAAAGTGTTTGGCTATATCCTTATTGGATGCCCCATTTTCTAAAAACCATTTTCGGGCAGTATGGGCGTTTGCCATGGTCTCCTGGGTAGTAAAGCTTTTAGAAGAAATAAAAAAAAGTGTGGTCTCAGCGTCTATGCCTTTTAAGGTCTCTGCTATATCGGAGGCATCTATATTGGAGACAAAATGAGGGGTGATCCCTTCTGCCCTGTAAGGCTTCAATGCTTCAGTGACCATATAAGGGCCCAGGTCAGAGCCTCCTATTCCAATATTTACTATATCTGTGATCTTTTTGCCTGAAAAGCCTTTCCAATCTCCAGAAATCACCTGGTCAGAGAATGCCTCCATCTTATCCAGTACAGGGTTTACCTGGTCCATGACGTTTTGTCCGTCAACGATTACTGGCTGTGTTGAGAGGTTTCTTAAAGCCGTGTGGAGTACCGCCCTTTTTTCTGTCGCATTTATTTTTTTCCCTTGAAACATCTGTTTGAGAGCATCCTTTAGCCTCATCTCCTCGGCAAGCCCTGTAAGCAGGGCCATGGTATCTTCTTCGATTATATTTTTAGAATAATCAAAAAGGATGTCTTCAAATTCTATGGAAAACTTCTCGAACCTTTTGCCATCTTTTATAAATGCGTCCCTGATGGAGAGTTTTTTTATTTTTTCGTAATGCCCTTTTAATTTTTTCCATGAAAGTGTCTCTGCTGGATCCATGCTGTATAACATATATTCTCCTTATTAAAAATTAAGCATCCCTGCTTATTATGCTCCCATTGTATAAAATATTGATAGTGAAATAATTGGTTATTTATATATAATATAGCAAGGATTGTTTAAAGTGATAACGGAGAAGAAATTATGAACTCAAAGCATTATGACATAGCATTACTCCCAGGGGACGGGACGGGCCCCGAGGTTTTAAGGGAGGGGGTAAAGGTCCTCAAGGCAGCAGGAAAAAAATATGGTATTACCTTTTCATTTTCTGAGTTTGATTATGGCGGGGACAGGTATTTGGAAACCGGGAAGATCATTACCGATGAAGAAGTTGAAGAGCTCAAAAATTTCAAAGCTATATATCTGGGGGCTATAGGCCATCCGGATGTGGCGCCCGGGATTTTGGAAAAAGGAATATTGCTGCGGCTCAGGTTTGAGCTTGACCAGTATATAAATCTCAGGCCTGTAAAGCTTTATCCTGGGCTTGATTGCCCTTTAAAAGACAAGGGGCCAGATGATATAGATTTCACAGTAGTAAGAGAAAATACAGGAGGTCTTTATACGGGCCACGGGGGAGTCACCAGGAAAGGCACTCCGTATGAACTGGCTACCCAGGTCATGATCTATGACCGAGAGATGGTGGACCGTTGCTTGAGATATTCCTTTGAATTAACCATGGAAAGAAAGAAGGAAGGAAAACCTGGCAGGCTTACTCTGGTACACAAGACAAATGTCCTCACCTTTGTTGGAGACCTGTGGTTCAGGGCTTTTATGGATATGAAAGAAATATTCCCTGATGTGGAGACTGATTACAATCATATTGATGCAGCATGCATGTGGGCCGTAAAAAATCCTGAGTGGTATGATGTCATCGTTATGCCAAATATGTTTGGAGATATTTTTACTGATCTTGGAGCTATGATACAGGGAGGCATGGGAATAGCTGCAGGCGGCAATATAAACCCAGAAGGAACTTCGATGTTTGAACCTATAGGGGGCTCAGCTCCTAAATATACAGGGAAAAATGTTATCAATCCCCTGGCTACAATAGAGGCTGGAAGGATGTTGCTAAAGCACCTGGGAGAGACAGAAGCAGCAGCTGCTATTGAAGACGGTGTCTCTTATGCCTGTACCAAGATCAAAAGCCTGGCGGCAGGGAAGATGGGATACAGTACTACCGAGATAGGTGATATGGTAGCCGAAAAAGTATCCGGAGCCTCAACAGGTTAAAGATAAAAAGGTCTAGTATGCTCAATATATATTTCGCATTGTTTTACTTTGGAGCAAGTATCTTTTCTTCTGATATAAAACCAGGCAGGCAAAATATCTCTTCTTATTCTTCTTTTATGGCTGCTTGAGCAAATATAGGAAATAATATATAATTTTATATAAATACTTTTTTTATACAAATATTATTTTGCCTTTTGACAATTAACACTACGTCCATAGGAGATGATATGGTCAAAGAAATCAAATCAACCTTTGAGTGCAAAAAAGATACCTTGAAGTTTAAGTCTGTCCCAGTCTGCGGTTACCAGAAAAGTATCGATGAAGAAATTAAGAAAAAGACCCTTAAAAGGGAGCAGGCAATTTGCCTTTTGGAACAGATGTATATGATAAGGGAACTTGAAGACATGCTGACCCAGATAAAAGTTGGCCTATACAAACCTTTAAAGGATTTTAATTATGTCGGACCCACACACCTCTCCATCGGACAGGAAGCAACCGCAGCAGGTTCGGTTTCTGCTCTAGGTCCTGATGATTTTATTACCAGTTCCCACAGGGGCCATGGTGATGCCATGGCCAAGGGTTACAATATGATAAAGCTTATGGATGATAAAAGCCTGCTAGGGCTACTTAGGACAAGGCAGGAATATGTGGATGCCATAGAAGAAGAGCTTCCCGGGTCTGCCAGCAGGGAAAAACTTGAAGAGCTTGCCCTAAAGATACATACATACCGGATGATAGCAGAGCTTTTTGGTAAATCACACGGTTATTGCCGGGGTGTAGGAGGAGGCATGCATATTGCAGATTTTAGGCTGGGCCACCTCGGAGCAAATGCTATTGTAGGCGGACATGTCCCTATAGCGGTGGGAGCTGCCATGTCTCTAAGGTATAAGCAAAAGGACAGTCTGGTCCTATGTCTTGCAGGGGATGGGGCATACAGCAATGGGGTAGTGCTTGAATCATTGAATATCGCCTCCATGGCCCAGTTTAGGAACGGGCTTATGGATTTAAAGGCTGGAGTGCCCATCATCTTCGGTATCGTAAACAACCAGTATGCCATGTCAGGCCAAACCAGGGGAGAGATCACGGGGGTCGATTTTCTGGCAAGAAGAGCAGCGGGTTTTGAAAATGCCGCCATGCATGCCGAAGTGGTAGATGGGATGAACATACTGGCAGTAAGGGATTCAGTATCAAGGGCAAAAGAGACCATAAAAAGAGGTGAGGGCCCTGTACTTTTAGAGTTTATGACCTACCGCTACAAGGGCCATAGCTTGTCTGACCCCCTGACTTACAGAGACAGGGAGGAGCTTGGCCACTGGAGGCAGAGAGACAGCATAACATCATATGAAAAAAAATTGATGGAAGCCGGTTTTGAAAAAAAGATTACAGAAGAGGAAATTAAAGCCCTTGCCAAAAAGGTAAAGGATAGAAATGCATCCATGGCAAAGATTGCAGCTGATGCAGAATTTCCAAAAGAAGAGAGCCTGCTTACCTTCCTTTTTTCATCTAAAAAAGAGGAAGGGGTACCTGAGGAGTATTTAAACCCAAGGACCCTTGAGGATCTTCCCCAATATAAAAGGGATGGCGAGGGGATGATAAATTCCCGTTTTGCGATAAGGGAAGCAATGGTAGAAGAGATGGCAAGAGACGGAAGGGTGATAGCCTTCGGAGAAGATATAGCCGATTACGGGGGAGCATTTGGAGTCACAAACGACCTGCTGAAAATATTTGGAAGAGACAGAGTCTTTAATGTCTCCATATCAGAAGCTGGAATGGTTGGAGCAGCAGTAGGCATGGCAATGACCGGCTTAAAGCCTGTTGTAGAAATAATGTATAATGATTTTATCATGCAGGCCCTGGGCCAGATAGGTAACCAGGCTGCTAAATGGAGTTACATGTCAGGGGGCCAGGCAAGTGTCCCAATGGTCCTGCGCACCACCATAGGAGGGGGAAGGGGCTATGCCGGGCAGCATTCACAGTCCCTTGAGGGGCTTTTGACTCATATACCCGGCCTTAAGGTGGTGGCACCTGCCACTCCATATGATTTTAAGGGACTTCTAAAATCAGCTATAAAGGATGATAACCCGGTTATGTTTTTTGAACATCAGCTTGTATATAACAGCAAGGGCAAAGTGCCCGAAGGGCAGTACACGGTACCTATAGGGAAAGCCAATATAATAAGGGAAGGTAGTGATATTACCATAGTCTGCTGGTCATATATGGTAGAGCATTCACTCAAAGCAGCAGATAGCCTTGAGAAGGAAGGTATCTCAGCAGAGGTCATAGATATAAGGACCCTTATACCCCTTGATATAGAAACCATAGTGTCTTCGGTCAAAAAGACAGGAAAAGCAGTGGTAACAGCACAGGAGGTGGAGCAGGGCGGTTTTATGAGCGAGGTAATAGCTCAGATACAGGAAAACACCTTTGACTGGCTGGATGCTCCTATACAGAGGCTGGGGGCCCCGAATGGCATACCGCCATCCGCGCAGAACCTGGAAACACTCTTCCTTCCTGATTCTGAGAAGCTGGCAAGGCTTATAAAGGAAAAATATTGACAGTATAGGGTTCTGTTTAAAGCTCGGTTAAAAATTTTTCACTGGCAAAGGTCCGATATGAAAAAAATAGTGATTTTCGGAGCAGGAAATATAGGACGTTCCTTTATAGGGCAATTATTTAGCCGATCTGGGTATGAAGTTGTGTTTGTGGATATAGAACAGCCTATAATAGAGGCATTAAACCAGAGAGGCTACTATAATGTAGTCATAAAAGGCAAAGATGAAGAGATCATCAGGGTCGACAATGTCCGGGGTGTACTTGCTTCCGATGAGGAAAAGGTTGCAGAAGAGATAAGCACCGCAGACATAATCTCTTCTTGTGTGGGAAGCAGTGCACTTATCCATGTCATCCCCCTTGTAGCCCTCGGCCTTAAAAAAAGGTATCAGAAAAATAAAGACCTCCCTTTGGATATAATAATCGCTGTGAACATGCGCAATGCCGAAGAATTTTTTAGAAAAGAGTTAAAAAAGGCCATGGGACCTGATTATCCATTGGAAAGACTGGTAGGATTGGTCGAGACCAGTATAGGGAAAATGGTCCCTATAATGACCAAAAAAGACAGGGAAGAAGACATTCTCCAGGTTTTTGCCGAGCCGTATAATACCCTTATCTTAAATAAAAAAGGATTTAAAAACCCTATACCTGAGGTGGAAGGCCTGGCCCCTAAGGATAATATGAAGGCATGGGTAGATAGAAAACTCTTCATACACAACCTGGGACATGCGGCAGCGGCATATATAGGGTATCTGCATAATAGAGATTTTGTTTATCTTTATGAAGCTTTGGCCGTTAGAAGGATATGGGAAAAAACAGAAGAGACTATGATGCAGTCAGCTGATATATTGATGAAGGAACATCCTGGAGAATTTACAAAAACAGGCCTTGTAGAACATATAGATGACCTGCTGCAAAGGTTTGAGAACAAGGCACTTGGAGATACTATTTACAGGGTGGGAAGAGATCTTTTAAGAAAATTGGGTCCTGAGGACAGGTTGGCCGGGGCTGTTAAGCTGGGGCTAAAACACAATAAGGATGTGGATAGGATAATCTATGCCTTGACCTGCGGTTTCTATTTTAGGGCAACTGATGAATCTGGGAATATGTTTGAAAGGGATAAAGAATTTGTTGAAAGATATTATAAAAAAGGCATAGACCATATACTTACAGAGGTGTGCGGATTCGATAAACATAATGAGAGGATGGTATTTGGAAAATGCAAAAAGTATGCCAAAGAGATCAAATCACAATATAATATAGAAGGATAAGGAAATGGATAAATTAAAAAGGTATCAGGATGATGTACGGGTCCCTAAATTTATGCAAGCAATTGTCCTGTCTGGAGTGGGTTTTGAGAATATTGCAGCAAGGGAGGTTCCAGTGCCGGAGCCAGGGCCGAGACAGATGCTTGCAAGGGTAGATGCTGCAGGAGTCTGCACATCCATTTTAAAGATCATAGAACAGGGAGCAACACATAAATATCTCAATGGATGGGATCCCAGAAGATGGCCCCTTATCCTGGGAGATGAAGGCTCCCTTACTATGGTAAAGGCTGGAAAGGAGCTGGAAGAAAAATATCAGATAGGAAAAAAATACGGGATCCAGCCTGCTGTGGATCTTGGGCCCATAAACCATTTAGAAAGATATAATGATAATGGAAAGGGCATGGATAAGACTGCAGTAGGGTATACCTTGTCCGGCCTTTTGGCAGAATATATTTTGATCCAGGAAGAGGTCATAGAAGGACAATGTATAACCCCCCTGCCTGACGACAACATGCCTTATTTTTCAGTGTCCATGGCAGAACCTATATCCTGTGTGGTATCTTCACAGACAAGGCATGTACATATTTTTAAGGATTCTCCCCAGTCTCCAAGATATGCAAAGCTTGGCATCAAAGAAAATGGGACATGTATTGTGGTTGGCGCCGGCTCCATGGGTTTGATACATCTTGAGCTTGCCATGAGGTTTAAGCCCAGGATCCTGGTTGCTGTGGATATCCTGGAAGAGAAGCTTAAGGTGGTAAAAAATATTTTGGTCCCTAAAGCCAGACAAAAAGGAATAAAGCTTATAGCTACCACTCCCGATAAGATATTTAGCCAGCTCAAAGAGGCCACGAACGGAAAGATGGCCGATGATATCATCCTCGCAGTAGGCATACGGAAGGTCCAGCAGGAAGCTTTCAGCTGGCTTGGTTTTGGAGGGGTGATAAATCTTTTTGGCGGGCTTCCCAAAGGGGATTCCCTATTGGAGATAGATAATATAAAGGTGCATTATGAAGAGATAAAAGTCGCAGGATCCTCAGGCGGAGGGCCCTGGGATTACATAGAGACACTTAAGGCTATCAATAATAATGATATAGATGCTGGAAATTATGTGGCGGGGGTTGGCAGCCTGGATAACGCTGTAAAAGTCCTGAAGATGATAAGAGACAACAAGATACAGGGAAAAGCTATTCTCTACCCCCATATTACCCGGATGGATCTCAAAATGGTTGACTACTGGGACAAAGGCAGGGAAGACCGTTTTCTCCAAGATAACCTAAGGTAATATTTATTTTGATTTCGGCCCATACAAGTATACAATTCCTTATTAGTAATTATTACTTTATTGCTTCAGACCTATTTTTTCTTAAAACTGACAAACAGCTGGCAGGGAAGCTTGATAAGATAATAATCAACATTACTGAAAGATGAATAAGCCTGGACCTATAATATGTTTTTTATGGCCGGGATCTTTTTGAGCAGGATTCCGGCTATAAAGCACAATGGCACACCCAATGTGCCCACGATTGTAAATTTTATCAGCGGGTCCAGCATAACTTCTCTCAATAAATAAGATAGGGGCAGCAGGACTAAAGGATGTATGATAAAAGCAGCATAAGCTCCATTTGCCATGTGCTTGAGCATACTGCCTTTAAAGTTTAATCTCTGCCTGAAAAAATATATAAGTCCAACAGCAGTCCCCAGGCCCACAACGGCCTCCCAGAGGCTATAAGCCAATGAATGCCAGCTTAGGCCCCCGGCAATCGGAGCCATGTCCTTAAAACCTTCACCATAACCTATGATCAGGGGCCAGAAAGGTATCCCTGCCAAGGCTAGGCCGGCCCAGAGAAAAGCTTTCTTGCAGCCTAATTTGTCCAGCCAGAGGTTTTGGGATGCTAATATCCCTATTATAAACATAGCAAGGTACTGGGGGACAAAACTTAGTTGCAGGTTGCCGGTTGTGCTTCCGATTGGAAACCAAACCCTTACCAGAAAAGAAGCCAGAGCTAACATCAGGACAAAGGCCAACACAAGATGATTCTTAGGTAGATCTACTTTTATCCTTTTTAGGTCTGCAACTGTGTAGTTTTCTATTGTTCCTTTTATTACAAGGTAAGTGACCGTAAATACCAGAAGAGCTTGGACAAACCAGAGAGGTCCTGTTATAAATAAGCCCCTCCTTATTATGGTATGGTAATAAAAATTTAAAAAACCTATCTGGCTGCCGGCTACTATGATCTCATTGACATACATAAGCGCAGGGCTTATAAAAAATATATAGGCTAAAAGGGGTATCCCCAATCTTTTTAGCCGGTCCAAAAGATAGGCACCGGGCCCTTTCCTGCTGTAGGAAGCAGGGATAAAATAAGCTGCCACAAATAAAAAAAGGCCAATTATAAAGGTCTGTATAAATGAGGTAAAAAAACCCAGGAAATAGGAAGAGAGCCCACCTGTCCTTTCATAATAATACCAGAAACCAACTGGTCCATAGGTAACCGAAACATGGCCAAGGATGACCAATATTATTAAAAAGACTTTTAAGTTATCTAAATAATTTAATCTCCTCAAACCAGGGTCCATCTGCATCACCTCTATTAAACATCATATTGATTATAAACGGTGAGCAAAAACATAAAAAGATTTTATTTAACCTGACAAACTGTTGGTAAGGATAAAAGGTAAAATGTTTAATGACATGGTATTTAAAAAAATCAAAAATAAAAGAATTGCCGATGTTTCTGATAGCTTCAATGAAGGCTTTAAGGATGTAGTGGGGTATGATAGCAGGTTTAGGAGGCACAGGTTAAGAGGTGGAAAGATGTTCGGAAAAGTAAATGCCTTGATTGCAGAGTTTATTATAAGCTTAGACGAAGATTCTGATGTGATGCTGATATGGTCAATTGACGGAAAAGAATTTTATAGGAGCAAAGATCTTTCCAGGATAGATGGAGGCAGGTTCGGGGGCGGATTAATTTCAAATGAGGGTTGTCTTCGGCAAGGAAACTACAGGTGCGACCTTATAAAAAACCAGCAAGAAATAGATTCTATATTTTTTAAAATAGACAGGCTGGGTTTATAGAAACAACTTCAGTTTAATAGACTTATCAAGATATAAGGGCAAGCATTCATTGGTTCAATAAACCTTTATATTTTTCTTGGATATGTTAATATTAATACTTGATTATATTTTTAACTCCTTACATATGAAGGTATCCAATGTCTGGCGGCTGCTCAAGATAATCCTTATAATCTGCCGCTACCAAAAAATAAAGGCAGCAAATATAGCCCAGGAATTAGAGATATCGACAAGACAAGTATACAGGGATATTGACTGCTTGAGGCTTGCAGGGGTTCCCATTTATTCAGATAAAGAAGGGTATTCCCTTTCATCTGAATTTTTTATGCCAAAGATCTCCCTGGATCTTCCCGAAGTCCTGACCTTGATGATGTTCATAGATTCAATACAGCCGCAGAGAGGTACACCTTATTTTAATTTTTTAAGTACCGCTGGACAGAAGATAATAAATCTTTTGCCGAACAACTTAAAAAAGATAATCCTGGAAAATAAAACCGAGGGGTTGGTGGATTTTGGACTTGAGACCAGAGTAAATTATGGGGAAATCGAGCATATCTTTTCAAAAATATATAAGGCGCACATGGAAAGGAAGATCATAAATGTTGAATATTTTACCATGGGCAGGGAGGAGACCCTTCTTAGGAAGATAGATCCTTATGCTCTAAAGTTCAGATTTGGACTGTGGTATCTGATAGGCTATTGTCATATAAGGGATGAAATAAGGACTTTTAGAATAGACAGGGTAAAGGTCGTGGAAATAACCGAGGATACTTTTAATATCCCTGGAGATTTTAATCTGGAGGTTTTTTTTAGCGGCAGCTGGGGTATCATGAAGGGTAAGAAAACAAGTGTAAAACTAAGGTTTAGCCCTGAGATAGCTAAATTCATAAGTGAGGTTATGTGGCATCCCTCACAGAAGCTTAGAAAGTGTAAGAATGGCTCTTTGATAGCAACCTATGAGGTTTTGGGCCTGGAAGAGATTAAAAGGTGGGTACTTGGTTTTGGCAGGGAGGTAAAGGTCCTTCAGCCAGAGGTATTAAGGCAACAGATAGTCGAAGAGGCATTGCAGATAAGCAGGATTTATTAGCAGGGCTCTTTTATAGATTATTGGATACTGAAAAAAGACAAAGGCAGTTTGTTTTTAAAAAAAATTACTTGGGAGATTGACATGGGAAAAAAGTTAAGAGAGATTGTCGAAAGTGGTTTTAAAAATATACTAGGAGAGCTAAGAGAAATCAACGAAGCTATAAGAATGAATACAAAGAGCATCAATGATAAATTGGATTCAATATATAACCATGTTTATTATATTGAACGCAATACAAATTAGTGCTGCCTTATAAGATATATTAGATGGAAACTTATAAAAAAGGAGGCAAAAATGGCGATCACTATTAGATGTGATAAATGCGGGAACGAAATAGAGATCACTGAAGCTATCCGAAAAGAGCTTGAAGAAGAAATAATAAAAGAGATACGGACGCAATATGAACAAAAACTTGTTGCCAAAGATAAAGAGGTCCAGGAAGCTAAAGAAGAAATATATAAAAACGCAGCAGAAGAAGCAGATAAAATAGCCAAGGAAGCCTATGAGAAGAAAATCAGGCAAGCTAAAGAGGAGGCTCTTTGTATTGAAAAAGAAAAAAAAGATCTGCAGGAAGAGATCTCGGGTTTGATCAGGCAACTGAGAGAGACAAAAAACTCAAAAGAGAGATTAGAGATCGAATACCAGAGAAAACTTCTTGAGGAAGAAGGAAAAATTAAACAGGAAGCCAAAAAAGAAGCAGAGGATGAATTAACTACCAGGATAGCTGAGAAAGATAAAAAATTATTAGATGCAGAAAAACAGATAAAGGACCTTCAGAGAAAACTCCAACAAGGTTCCCAGCAAACCCAGGGAGAAGTTCAGGAACTGGCTATTGAAACCCTGCTTAGAAAAGAATTCCCATATGATGAGATAAGGGAGGTCCCAAAAGGTATAAGGGGAGCCGATGTCATGCAGCATGTCTGCACAAACAACGGAGCTAAATGTGGAACAATCATCTGGGAATCTAAAAATACGAAGACTTGGTCAAAGTTATGGATCTCTAAACTAAAGCAGGACCAAAGAAGCCTGAAAGCTGAAATAGCGGTTTTGGTATCCAAAACCCTTCCAGACAATATAGAAAATTTTGCTTATGAGGAAGGGGTATGGATATCTGATATTTATTCCGCAGCTGGTCTAGCATGTGCATTGAGGCATCAGCTTAAAAGTTTGTATTCTTTAAATACTGCCAATAAGGGTAAAAAAGATAAAGCAGAAATAGTATATAATTACCTTATAAGCAATGAATTTAAACAGAGGATAGAGGTTTGGGTTGAATACTTTTTGAAAAGAAAAGAGGAGATTGAAAAAGAAAGAGCTTACTTTCTGAAAAAATGGGAAAAAGAAGAAAAACATATATTAAATGTGGTTGAAAATACAGCTGGCATCTATGGAGACCTGCAGGGGTTGATAGGGGCTGCATTGCCTAAGATACAATATTTAGAATTATCTGATGACCTGTAATAAATATTATTTCTCATAAAAGCAATAAAATCTTTAAATGGAAAAAGAACAGATCGAGATCCACAATACCATAAAAGAAAAAAAGCAGAGACTGCTTGACTTAAAGGAAAAACTTAGCGGGCTCATCTCTAAAAGGGATCACTTGCTTATAACTAAGAAAGCAAATCTCGAAGCCATTTATTCATTGAGGATCGGAAAATATGAATATAAGCTGGTAAAAGCTGAATGTGATGCGGCAAGGCTTAGAAGGAAGATAGAGCTTATACAGGCCCAGGCCAATAAGGGACAGGAAATAGATCTTGAGCAGATACAAAAAGTTCTGGAAAATGAATACAGGGAGTGGGAGGAGAAGATAAGAAATCTAGTAGAGACTATAAAAAAGGCTGACAGCAGGTTAAAATCTTTGCTATCCCCCGAAGACAGCAGGCTCATTCAAAAATTATACAGAAAGCTAGTAAAGCTCCTTCATCCAGATGTAAATGAGGATATCGGCAAAATGGGAAAGATACTTTGGCAGAGGCTCCAGGACGCTTACAGGTTGGGGGACCTGGAAGAGATAAAGATGATAGATCTGCTGATAGATGACGATGAAAGGCAAATTAAGGTCGGTGATGCCAAAAAGTTAGATGAGGTAATAAAAAGCTATACTGGAAAAATGCGGCAGATTTCAGACCAGATCATAAATATACTGAGCTGTTTTCCTTTTGATATTGAACAGAAATTAGAAGATAGTAAATGGGTCAGCAGAAAAGTAAGGGGAATAGAAGTAAAAATAAAAGAAAAATTGGAGTATATAGAAGAACTAAACCATATAGTAGACCTTCTTATACTCAGAAACATTTGCACCGGAGGTGAGAGCTGTCGTGGGTGAAATCACACCCTTGGACCCTAAGATTATAGCCATACTTAAAGGTTTAGACCGAAAAAAGGTGCCTAAGCCATTTGAGAGGGAGATTTTTATTCTGGACACCTATATTGCAGGCACCCATTATTATAATGCTAAAAGAATGGCTGATAAGCTTGAAAAGGGAAACCATCTTTTATTCATAAGGGAAGCAGATAATCCTTACGACCATAAAGCTATTGCTATATCAGACTTGGATAAAAATAAACTTGGATATCTCCCCCGGAGAAAGAACGAGGTAATATCCAGGCTGATGGACGGGGGAAAGGCGGTTTATGCTGTAATCGAAAACATAGATTGGAAAAATGAGGTTTTAGAGATAAGCATAAAGGTATACATAAGGGAATATTGACCTATAAGGATCTTGCCATATTATAGATGTTAAAAACAATATAGAATGGAGATAAAAATATGACACCCTACCAGAGAGTTATGAACCGCCTTGAAGGAAAGAAGGTGGATAAAATACCTAACCTTAATATCATAATGACTTTTGCAGCTAAATATATTGACATACCTTATTCGAAATATGCAACTGACTATAGGTACCTTGTCGAAGGAAATATACGCTGTTGTGATGATTTTGGAATCGACATGTTGTCTGCGATATCTGATCCTTGCAGAGAGCTTCATGATTTTGGGGCAAATATTATTTTCCCCCCGGATGGTGTGCCTGTCTGCAAGGATTTCCTTATAAAGAAACATTCAGATCTAGAAAAGATAAAATTAAAGGATCCACTTAAAGGCAAGAGGATGCTGGACAGGATCAAGGCTGTCCAGCTTTTCAGACAAAGAGCTGGAGGCTATTATCCAGTTCTGGGGTGGCTTGAAGGAGCATTTGCTGAAGCAGCAAACCTTAGAGGTTTGACAGACCTGCTAATAGATATTATAGATGCTCCGGATTTCAGCACTGAACTTCTAGAACTGTGTGCCGAGCAGGCGATAAGGTTTGGCAAAGAACAGATAAACGCAGGGGCCGACTTTATTGGCATGGGTGATTCTGCAGCATCCCTGATAGGCCCAGAACACTACGGCAAATTTGTATTGCCCTATGAGCAGAAAATAATAAGGACATTTCATGATATGGGGGCTAAAGTAAAGCTGCATATATGCGGAGATATCTCTAATATACTTGAACTGGTGAGCCGGACCGGAGCAGATATCATTGATATAGACTGGATGGTTGATTTTAAAAAAGCTATAAAAACACTTGGTAGCAAATCTTCAGCCAGCGGAAATTTTGACCCCATGATATTGCTGAGTGGTGATGAGGCAAGGGTAGTTGAAGAGATCAAAAGGTGCATAGAGGAATCTGATTCAAATACCTTTATAGCGGCAGGATGCGAAGTACCTACCAATACGCCAGTAAAAATTATGGAAAAAATGAATATGGTACTCAAAAGGCATACATAGATAGGCCCATTTTTTTGCCCACAGAACTTATGGGAAGATTTCGGTATTATCGTTTAATTTTTCAATATCGGATATATTTAACTTTAATAAAAATTTTAAGGTAAGGCATGTAGGCTCGAGCTTTAAAATATCTATTGCAAAGGAGAGAAGAATGATTTATGGAAAAGAGATAAGCTTAACCACAGAAGGTTTTTCAGATATAAAGGATATTACTAGCCAAGTAAACCATGTAATCAGCGATTCCAAGATAAAGGAGGGTATTGCAAGCATTAGTGTAATCGGTTCTACGGCTTCTATTTCCACCATGGAATTTGAACCTGCCCTTGCTGAAGATATAAAGGATCAGCTAGAAGAATTTATTCCTAAAAAAAAGATCACCAGGCATTCCCAGACATGGGGGGATGATAATGGTTTTTCACATATAAGGTCCACGTTTTTAGGTCCCGGTATTGTCATTCCGTTCAAGGACAGCAGCCTAATCCTAGGTTCATGGCAGCAGATCGTGGTGATAGACCATGATAACCGGCCAAGAAACAGGAAGGTATATGTCCAGATTATAGGGGAATAAACTTTTTTATATTTTTAATTTATAATTTAACATAGCTTTTTTATTATTATCATCAATAAAAAACATGAATTTTTTTGAAAAAGTCGGGATAAGGATAGGACAGAACATCCTTGATTTTGGCTGCGGCAGAGGCAAATATACGATCTCTTTGGCAAAGGCTATTGGCAACGGCATGGTGTATGCTATGGACAAAAACAAGTCAGCTATTGAGAACCTGAAAAAAAACATCTATATCCAGAAACTCGGCAATATTAAAATAATCTATTCAAAAGAAAAGGTAAAGATCCCTCTTGGCAATAGGATCCTGGATGTTGTCTTTTTTTATGATCTGTTTTCATATTTGGAAGAAAATGAGAGGGAAAAATTATTATTGGAAGCAAACAGGGTTTTAAAAAAAGGGGGGCTCCTTTCTGTCTATCCTAAAGATATCAAGCCAGCTTATATAGAAAAAGCGCTAGGAAAATATAATTTTTTCTTGGAAGCAGAACTAAGCGCCGGCACGCTTGTGTATAATGGAGAGCCCGTGGAAGACGCCATTATGAACTTCAGAAAGACCAGCAGTATAATAGGCTAGAGCCTAATCAATCCTTATAAATATCTTAGTTGACATGCCTTCTTATATTTTCTAGTATTCTGATATTTGCATAATAAAGTTATTATTAGAATAAGCTGCAGATGGACAAGGTAAACCAGAATATCCAGCATCTGGAAAAAAAGAGGATAGGCCCCCTTTTGGCGAAGCTTGCCATACCTACTACCATTGGATTGGTAGCCAACAGCCTATATAACATCGTAGATACCATATTTATAGGCAGAGGTGTAGGCACCCTGGCTATAGCTGGGGTGGGAATAGTGTTTCCCATACAGATGATAATAATGGCATTGGCCCAGCTTATTGGCCTTGGTGCCGCTTCAATGGTATCCAGAAGCCTGGGTAAAAAAAATTATGAACATGCAGCCCGGGTGGCAGGCAATTCTTTTTTGGCCATAAGCATTCTCGGTATTATATTAACCGTTTTAGTATTTATTTTTATGGCCCCTCTTTTAAGATTGTTCGGGGCGACTGAAAATATATTTCCGTACGCTTATGATTATCTGTCTGTTATATCTTTCGGCTTCATATTTTTTCCATTCTTGGTATCCACCAATAATGTAATTAGGGCTGAAGGGGATGCAAAAAATTCAATGATAATAATGCTTCTGGCCACAGTCTTAAATATCATTCTAGATCCCATATTTATATTTGTACTTGGGATGGGAATAAGGGGCGCAGCTCTTGCAACCGTTATCTCCCAGTTTATAGGCTTTACGTATGCCATCTCCTATTATTTTTTGCTGAGAAGAAGCTCCCTTACTATTAGGTTAAATCATTTAAAACCCGAACTAGCAATATTGAAAGAGATGAGCAGCCTTGGTTTTGCATCTTTTATAAAACAGGTGAGCATGAGTTTGCTTATCATAATAGTAAATAATTCATTAAAGATATATGGAGGGGACATAGCCATAGCAGCGGCCAGTGTAATCATAAGGATACTTATGTTTATCACCATGCCCCTTTTTGGGATTGTAGCTGCAGCACAGCCCATGGTCGCTTATAATTATGGAGCAAATAATATGGGCAGGGTAAAAGAATCAATAAAAATATCCGTTCTTTCAACAGCGGCAATAGGCGGTTTTTTCTTTGTAATACTTATGGTCTCGCCTGCTCAGATCATCGGGCTTTTCAGCAATGATGCCCGTCTGGTTTCTATGGCTGTATTTCCGCTTCGGATGGTAATAATGTTTTTCCCCCTTATCGGTTTTCAGGTTATAGGTGCAGGGTTTTTCCAGTCTATCGGTAAAGCGGTACCTTCTATAATCTTGTCTTTGAGCAGGCAGATACTTTTTTTAATACCCCTAATACTTTTTCTTCCAATGGCTATGGGTATTACAGGGATATGGATTTCTTTCCCCATCGCAGATCTTTTAGCCATAGGGATTACTGGCATCCTATTATACAGGGAATTTAAATCTATCGATAAGCTTGATATAGAACCAGTTTACCAAAAAGCATAGCCTCATTAATTGAAAATAGATGAAAGATATTCAAATACCATACTTTTTAACTTGTGAAAAATATTATAAAATATCAATATTCGCTAAAGACTGTTAAAGAGCTAACCTATATTTGAGACCAAGGAGGAATACTGAAAAAGCTGCTGGCCGATTTAAATAAAAGTGACCTTGATGTCTTCAAGGATGAGTTTTTTAATTTTTTGCCTGAAAAGATTATAGATTGCCATGTGCATCTTTGGAAAAAAGATTTTCTTACTGGAAAAATATCTCATGCCCGAAAAGAGGGAGTCCCTTTTTTAGACAGCAGCATTATCGATGGGTTCGCTTATGAGGATTTTTTAGATATCGGGAAAAAGCTTTTTCCGGGAAAGGGATACTGCGGATTATTTTTTGGATTGCCTCTCATAGAGGTCAATTTAAAAACAATGAACAGCTATATCTCTGATGTCTGCAAAAAAAACGGCAGCCGGGGCCTTTTTATACCTTATCCCGACTTGGAAAATATACCTTCCTCTTTTTTTGAAAATAAGTTTATAGGCTTTAAACCATACCCAGACCTGGTGAATCCTAAAGACCGCCCAAAAATGAATATCGATGTTAGTATATTTGATTTTATACCAACCAAGGTTTTTGAGTTTTCTCAAGAATACGGCCTTATAATTCTGATACATCTACCCAGAATAGGCAGGTTGAACGATAAAAAAAATATAGAAGAGATAAGAGAGATATGCAGAAGATACCCGAACATAAAAGTAATACTTGCCCATGCTGGAAGGTCATATTGCTATAGTGATATTATAGACAGCATCACATATCTAAAAGACCTGGAAAACCTTTATGTGGATACGGCTATGATCAATAGTTTCTCTGTTATTGATGTGCTGATAAACGAGCTCGGTGTTGAAAAAATCTTATATGGGAGCGATCTATCCGTATCAGCTATAAAGGGAAAAAATGTGGATATAAACAACAAGCACTATTTTATTACAAGTACCCCCAGGGCCTGGAGCCTTTCTTCACCCAAAATAGATATAAATAATATGACTTTTTTCATTTATGAGACCATAAGGGCCATAAGGGTGGCTTCTAAAATTAACAGGCTGAGCAAAGAGCATATAGATAAAATATTTTATTTGAACACAAAAAATCTCATAGACGATATCTTGTTAAATACCAAGGTGTAAAGGAGCTATGGAATGAAGAAATTTAATATAGGGGTTATTGGCCTGGGAATGGGCAGCACTGTTTTAGAGATAAACAATATAACGGAAAGTGGCCTTGAAGTAGTAGGCATTTGTGATAAAGATTTAAAAAAAGCCAGGAACTGCCAGCAGAGTTATGGGATTAAATACCTGACAGATAATTATGAAGAGCTGGTTGAAAATAATGAGATTGACATCATCGCTGTTTTCTCTCCGGACCATCTTCATGCAGAGCATTGTATAGCTGCTCTTGAAAACGGAAAGCATGTGATCTGCACCAAGCCTATGGTAACAGGTTTGGAAGATGCTAAAAAGATCGTAAAACTGGTTGATGATAGAAAACTAAAATTTCTGGTTGGCCAGACTATGCGTTATGAGCCTCAATTTAAGACCATAAAAAAGGTTTATGATGATAAAGAACTTGGCGACATAATCTCGGCAGAAGCTCATTATGTACATGATATGAGGCCTGTTTTTAAGATGACCCCTTGGAGGCTTAAAGTCCCCCAGGACCTAATGTATGGAGGGGTATGCCATCCAGTTGATGTTTTGCGATGGTTTCTGGGTGATGTACAGGAAGTCTTTGCATATTCTAACAGGGGAAAATTGGAACCGGAGTATCAGATAGACGGGAATTTCATGTTGAATCTAAAATTCAAAAACGGGATTATTGGGAGGATACTGGGCCTGTATGATATAGTCCATCCTCCTATGCCTATGATGGGGGTAAGTATCTTTGGCAGTAGGGGCAGTGCCATAGGCAGTTTTTCTGATAAATTGGGCGGTGAAGTAAAAATAGTTTTTGATAAATTTGAAGAAAAAGTGGAGAGCAGGTCGGTTTTTCCTCCCGAAACAGAAGGTGCATATGGGCATGGTGCTACAGTGATAAGGTATTTGAAACACTTTGAATACTGCTTGAAAAATGACCAGGCTCCTGATCCAGATGTCCGCCAGGGGGCAAAATCAATATCTGTATGTTCAGCAGCCTGGGAGTCGATTAAAACAGGCTTACCGGTCAAGGTCTTAAATGATTTTTAATATATTATTTTATTGTATTAATCAAAGCAGGAATTAAGGAGGAAAATTGCGTCCCAGGATAGGATTGTTATTGTTGTATCTTGAGCTCTACGACCAGGTCTTGCCGGAACTAAGGGACAGGCTAAGCTGTTTTTCTAAAAAGATAGCGGATGGATTTAAAAAAAAGGGTATTTTTGTGATAACCTCTGAAATCTGCAGATTAAAGGAGGAGTTTGGCAGTGCAATTCGTAATTTTGAAGCTGAAGATGTAGATGCTATAGTAACCCTCCATCTTGCTTATTCGCCTTCGCTTGAATGCGCTCACATACTAGCAAAAACTGACAAGCCTTTGATTGTTCTGGATACTACGCCTGATTATAGTTTTAACATCGAGGCTGGCCCTGATGACATCATGGCAAACCACGGCATACACGGAGTCCAGGATCTTTGCAATATGCTTACCCGGTTAAATAAGGATTTCTTCATAGAGGCCGGCCATTGGAAGGATGATGAGGCATTGGACAGGGCGGCAGCCAGAATAAGGGGGGCCCTGGCAGCTAAAAATTTTAAAAATTCTAAGATCGGCAGTATAGGGGGTTATTTTAAAGGAATGGGAGATTTTAGCATAGACAGTGAGTCCTTAAGCAAGACATTTGGCCTTCAGACCATATATTTTGACCCTAAACAAATAAAGGATATTGATTCATCCATTGATGCCAGCATAATAGAAAAAGAATCGGAAGAACTTAAAAATAAGTATAAGAGCAAATTAAATAATGAGGAGTCCCTCCCAAATTCTGTAAAGAGCGGCCTGATTATAAGGAAATGGGTAAAAGATAATAATCTCAATGGTTTCAGCTTCAACTTTTCAAAGACAGACAGAAAAATGGGTTTTAAGACCCTTCCTTTTATGGAAGCAGGGCTCTCTATGGCTAGAGGGATAGGTTACGCTGGCGAGGGGGACGTTCTGACAGCATGCCTGGTAGGAGCTTTATCCAGAGTTTTTTCCAAAACAACATTCACTGAGATGTTTTGCCCTGACTGGGAAGGGGGATCCATATTTATGAGCCATATGGGTGAGGCAAATCCAGATCTTTTAGCAGAACCTTTGATGGTAGAGAAGGAAATCCCTTTTATAGACACCGAAGACCCTGTACTTATTGCAGGAAGATTTAAACCTGGGCCGGCAATTCTGGCAAACCTTGCCCCATTGGGGGGGGACAAGTATAGGTTTTTGGTTTGTGAGGGAAAGATGCTGGAAGTCGATAATAGGAAATTGAAAGATACTATAAGAGGATGGTTTAAGCCAAATAAAAGGGTGCCTGATTTTTTAAAAGATTATTCCCAATACGGAGGCACGCATCATCTCGCTATGGTATACGGGGATCTATCCAGGGAGATGTCTACCCTTGGGAGGATAATGGGCTGGGAAGTTATAAATATTTAATTAGCAAAATAGAATTTTCCAGACCCTAAGAATTCATCTTTGATGCTTGATTTTAATTGACTCAAAAGAAGAATATGATAAAATATTATTGTTTTTTAAAACCAAATTTCATAATATGAAATTTAACAAGAATATCATTTACAAAATATTTATAACCATCCGGTTAGCCTAGAAGGGGCTATTCAAAAATATACCAAGGATTTTGCAGGCTATGCAAGATAACGGCATCTTGAGGATAAACGATGTAACAAAAAGTTTTTCGGGAGTAAAGGTCTTAAAAAACATAGACCTTATACTTCTAAAGGGAGAGACAAGGGCACTGGTCGGCGAAAATGGTGCCGGTAAATCTACACTCAATAAGATTATCTCTGGCGTATATAGTTATGATAGCGGCAGGATAGAATACAAAGGGGAGGTTTTGCCCAAAGGAAATCCTATAAAAATGAAGGAACTGGGTATTTTTATGATACCTCAGGATTTGGGTCTTATGCAAAACCTTACTGTAATGCAGAACATCCTCTTAGGAAGAGAATATAGGAAAATTGGGGTAATAGATTTAAAAACCTCTCGGAATATTTGTAAAAAAATAATGGATGATATAGGCATAAAACTGGACCTGGATGCTATTGTGCGGGACTTGTCTATCGACCAAAGGCAGTTTGTAGCTATAGCAAGGGTCTTGTATGCCAATGCAGACCTAATAATCATGGATGAGCCCACAGCTACGCTGTCTAAGGGTGAAGTAAGCAATCTTTTTAGGATAATAAACAATTTAAAACAGCAGGACATAACTATAGTGTACGTATCCCATAAGATAGATGAGATATTTGAAATAGCGGATACTGTTACCATCCTAAAAGATGGAAACCTTGTAGAGACTTCTCCTATTGGGGATATCAGTAAAAATGAAGTCATAAACAAGATGGTAGGCAGGACTCTTTCCAATGTATTCCCTCAGAGAAAAGTAGAAGTTCCCGATGAAGTCATCATGAGCTTAAAAGGTGTTTCAGTAAAAAACAAAATAGAAAATATAGATTTAGATATTATGAAAGGAGAAATATTAGGGATCGGGGGGTTGGTAGGTATGGGGCAGACCTCTCTTCTTAATACAATCTTTGGGATCTTAAGGATCGATTCGGGTTCTATATTTTACCAGGGAAAGAAATTCCAAAATTTGAGCCCCTCATACTCCATCAACCATGGGGTTTATTATGTTTCCAGTGACAGGGAAAGTGAGATGCTTTTTTCCGGCAGGAGCGTAAAAGAAAATATTTCTATTGCTACTTTGCAGGATTATAATAGGATAATCGGTTTAAACAAAGAAAAAGAAATGCAAACGGTAGATTCAAAGATAGATGAGTTCAATATCTCCATAGCCAACCGGGACCAGGAAGTCCAGTTCTTAAGTGGCGGGAACCAGCAAAAGGTAGTCCTTGCCCGGTGGCTTATCAATAAACCTAAATTATTTTTGTTAGATGAGCCTACACATGGAATAGATGTAGGCACCAAAGAAGATATTTACAATGACCTTAGGTCTCTTGCAGATGAAGGAATAGCTGTGGTGGTGGTCTTAAGCGATATGATCGAGTTACTGGGTCTATGTGACCGTATAGCAGTGATGTATGAAGGCAGGATCACCAGGATATTTAAAAACAAAGATCTTTCCGAAGAAGAAATAATGGCAGCTGCCAGCGGTCAGCAGAATGCTTGAATATTACTTTAGTGAAAGGAGGGGGTAAGTATGTAGACAAGGCTTGTTGATAAAAGGGTTAAATCCAGTTTTGGATGATAAACCCAAAACTATATTAGGAGGAAAAATGAAAAGTAAGGCAAAACTGATATTAATTTCGTCTTTAATAGTAACTTTTGTAGTGGGAACGCTTGTAGTTTACGGCTGCGCACCGGCTGAAGCCCCGGCAGATGAGCCAACAGCTGAGCCGGTAGCTGAAGAACCAGCCGAGGCTCCTGCAGAAGGATTTGTGGTAGGATATGATATTTACTGGGTAGGAAATGCCTGGTCCCTTCAGTTGGCCGAAGAATTCAAGTATGCCATAGAGCAGGAATATTCAGATGTCGTAAAAGAGGTTCATTACACAAGCTCAGATGGTGATGTTGCCAGGAACCTTGCAAATTTCGAAGATCTGGTAGCTAAGGGATGTGACATCATATTTGTTACCCCTATAACGCCTGATAACCTTATCGGTGTGGTTGATGAAGCTATGGAACAGGGCATAAAAGTAATTATCCATTCTTCTGCAATAGACAGCGATAATTATACTGCTTACATAAATACTGATGATTATGAATGGGGAGTAAAAGCAGCAGAGTATATTGCGGAAGCTGTAGGCGGCGAAGGAAAAGTGGCTATGATAAACGGAATAGCAGGGACTGGAGCAGCGGCTGATACTTATGCCGGGGCGATGTCTGTCTTTGAACAGTATCCAGATATAGAGACCCTTCCTGAAGTATACGGTGACTGGGATTCCAGCAAGACCAAGATAGTCATGCAGGACCTGCTTGCTGCCCATCCTGATATCGACGGGATCTGGACCTTCTCTGAACCGGGTTCGATCATCGAGGTATACGTAGACAATGATATACCTTTTGTACCCATACCCTTCCATGGGGAAAACAGGGAATTGAAATTATGGCAGCAGTACAGGGATGAAGGCCTGGAGGCAGCGATAGTAGTCAAACCCTCTACCATGAGCGTAGATGCGCTTCATACAGGTATGGCAGCCATTATGGGCCAGTCTTTTGAAAAGGAAAACATCCTACCTCCGCCTGTCTATACCTATGATGATGTCGATGACTTGATCTTAGAAGGTATGGCAGACAGGATTAGGGTCCCGACCTACCTTCCTGAAGAAAAACTAAGAGAGCTTTTTGACTGATATAAGCTTTGGTGCCGGGTGGTATAATCCACCCGGTATCACCTCAAAAAAGGTTAAGGAATAAATTTGGGATGGCAGACAAGACGACAGGTAGAAATCTAAAAAAAATAGGCCGTTACTCTTCGGTTATTTATGCATATATCTTTTTGATTTTGATATTTATCATATTTTATTCTTTTTTTCCCCTATACCGGAGCCCAGCCAATATATCGAACCTGCTGATGCAGATCGCCCCTCTGGCCATAGTGGCAATAAGCCAGGCTGTAGTGCTTATAGGAGGCGGAGTTGACCTTTCTGTCGGGGCCGTGATTTCACTTACAACGGTTTTAGCTGCAAATCTTATGGGCCCTTCGACCTCCAGTATAATACTGGGCCTTATCATTATATTTGCAACAGCGGCATTTATAGGGTTTATCAACGGGGTAATATGCAATGAGTCTCATATACCCCCTTTAATAGTTACTTTAGCTATGTCTTATGTAGTACAGGGATTTGTTTTGTGGTACAGGCCCACACCCGGCGGTTCAGTCCCCAGGAGCCTGGTGAATATCATACTATACAGGTTTAATATCTTATCGGTGCCTATAAT
>PWSB01000207.1 GCA_003563375.1 Actinomycetota bacterium
AGGGAGAGGGCGACGGTTAATATGAACAAAGATAATATAAAAGGACAAGCCACGCTTGAATTTGCCCTTGTCCTTCCTATGGTGATCATTTTTATATTAGTCGTCTCCCAGTTCGGGCACAAGGTGTTTGTTCAGAATGTGATAGAGTAGGCTTCAAGGGAGGCAGCCAGAATAGCTGCAACCACAAATGACACCCGCAAGGCAAAGGCTGCTGCCTTAAATATATGTGTCCTGCCCTAAACTGGAAGGATGTATCTGTAGAGGGAATACCATATTCCCTCTCTAGCCTGTTGATAGGCGATTTCGTAACCGTAAAGACCACCTACAGGTACTGAGTTTCCCATCAACAAACTCCTTGAACTTAGGTCTGGAATAATTTAAATATCAGTCGAGAGATAAATGGAAAACGGTAAACACTACTTAGATATCAGCAGGTATGATGCGAATACGTTTTTCTTTGAACCTATCATGAGGTTTATCCTATGAGACGTAGACCCTCTACGAGATTGTGAGGTGGCGGATTCTTTGTTTATTTTTTAAACTTTGTATCCTGGTGAGGGGGTTTGTCAAATACTGGTCCTATAAAATCTACGTTAAAGAGGTCTTCAATCTCTTTTTCTATATCTTTACCCTTTTTAATTTTATGGTCTTGAATATAGTAAAACTCATCATCCTTATAAATTGGGTATTTTACTTTGCTGCCATCAGATTTTTTTGCCTCTATAAAGTAAATAAATTCTTTTTTAGCCATATTCCTTTTAAAATATTTATTAACTATAAATATTATATGAAAGATGGAGCATTTAAGAAATAGAATAAATATTGGGTTGTATATGATTATTTTCACATTCCGGCACATTAATTTTTAAAACCTTATTATGATAAATAGCCCTGCCGGCGGCTGAGGCTATTTATGCTTAACCTGCATTTACCTCATTCGGGATTAAATGAAAATATGGAAAGTTTTTTCAGCAGATGAAACCAAATAGTTGGACCAATCTTTGTGTTAAGAGTTGCAAAGAGATGCTGGCAAACACAGCTCTAGGTGACAGTGAAAATCTAGTGAAAAAAAGGCATAATAAACCAGAAATAAAAAGAAGGTTTTTTGGCGATTTGCTATCTGTGAAGATTTTTTTATAATCCTTAAGGTCAGAAGATTTTTGACTAATTAAATTATTGGAAAATGAACGGAATAAAAAAGATTAATGAACTTCATGTAAATTTGAGCAAGGTAACTAAACAACTGTGTCAGGTATTACATTTTTATTTGGCCACTTTAACTTCCCATATGGGTAATCTGAGATATAATAGAAGGCAGTGAATTTATAGGCAGAATAGAAACATACCCCCTGTTAAATATTATTGGTTAAAAAAATGATAATAAAGGAAAATATGAAAAAAGGTAATCCTAAACCACAAATTATTAAAGCTACC
The DNA here is from genome assembly GCA_003563375.1 of Actinomycetota bacterium. Classification (GTDB taxonomy): domain Bacteria; phylum Actinomycetota; class Humimicrobiia; order Humimicrobiales; family Humimicrobiaceae; genus Halolacustris; species Halolacustris secundus. The sequence continues at coordinate 1,435 of PWSB01000207.1, forward strand.
ATCATAATGCTTGTGCTTGGTCTTATCCTTATGGTTGTTGCCTGCAGGCAGGATACAAGGGTTAGCGAATTCGAATATCCGCCTCCTCTGAATCTCCATATTGCAGGATTTTCCGGAACTGGAGCGGACAGAGCGGTTAACTTAGCCTGGGATGTACCTGATACAGAGCATGAGGTTACCCAATATATAGTTTATAAAATTGATGCGGGGATAGGCCAGGATATAGTATTTGAAAATGCAGAAGAAGTTGCAAGAACTGCAGATACAAATTATAAAAAGACACTAGGAAATAAAGATTATTGTTTCTGTGTAGTAGCCGTATACGCAGCTAATATTGAAAGTGGTCCCGGCAATGTTATAAATACCGCAACTGATATAGCAGATTTACCACCAGTTGGCCCCGGCGCAGGGGATGATAAAGCAACTGAAGCCGCAGAAGAAACTGAAAAAGATACAGACTTAAAGACTGAAGGAGATACAGACTTACAGGCTTTTAGCCAGGATGAAATCGGTTTGTGCTATAATCCCTATTATCCTGTTGCTTTGGGAGTTTCACATACATATCAAGTTACCGGCGCGTCCTCTCCTGCAACCAATACCATTACTGATGTAAGTGAGGATGGTTTTACTGAAACCTGGGTTAGCCCTGATTCTACTATTATACAAAAATGGGAATGCCGCCCTGAGGGCCTTGTTAATATGACCAGTGCTTTTGACGAGGAAACCATCGCTGCAATTACTGAAGATATAACTGTTGCCGGAGATTCAACTGTAGATGGGATATCTATACCAGTCTCATTAAACATTGGGGATAGCTGGACACAGACAAGTTCCGGGACTATTTCACCAGAAGATGATGATGCCCAGCTAATCTTTACTACTACGGTAACCCGTACTGCTGTAGGCATAGAAACGGTAACTGTTCCCGCAGGAACATTTGAAGCAATAAGAGTGGATAGCATCATAGAAATGGATTCTACCCTTAAAACACCTGATGGAACCATACCATTTCTTACCAGTAGTGCGGCAGGCAGCCTCTGGCTTGCTGAGGGTATCGGAGCGGTGAAAATAACTTCAGGTCAGGTTGCAGAAGGAAAAGAGCTGGCGGAAGGAAAAGAGCTGCCAATATCGGTAGAAGCTACATTTACGCATGAGTTGCTTGAATATAACCTACCCTGGTAATCCTTTCTAAGGCGCTTTTTAGCAAAACCTATAAAGCAATAAAATGGCTTACACCTCTACAAGGGCATATAAAACAGGTGCCATCTGGGGTGATTGGGTATTGGTAATTCAGAAGGTTTTAATAAAAGCTTTACCCGTGGTTGCCTCACCGGTATGATTAATTTTATTTCACATTTTATGTTATCACTTAAAAGGACAAGGGTCTGAACAGGTTGCCCTTTATACATAATCAAGCTATATCTAAAAGTTATCTGGAGGTAGTAGAAACAGAGATAACCCTAGAAGAAGAGGAACAGTGCTGGTGTTCAAATATTTAGAGATATTATCGTCTACACCAAGGTGTTGCAGAGCAACTTCTTTTATGCACTTCCCCTTAAAAATTCTGAGCAAAATATAATAAATGTGTGATAAAATGAAGCTCTAGGGGGCAGATTAAGAAGGGGCGTCCAGACTTTTTACCTGCCCCCTCTAAATAGCAGAAATCACAAAGAAAATAAAAAAAACAGTATTATAATGTGGAAAAAAGTTTCCATCTTCTATATTGTCGTACTCGCACTATTTGTCTTTGTGCTTACTGCGTTTAATGTACAAACTCTTTTTCAGGAAGGCAACCCGCTACCTGTATTTAGAGCAATCGTAAAATTAGAACTTACCGGCACTGAGATTGTTCCGTTTGCGGAAAACAAGCTCCTCCAAAAAGCCGGACCTGAAACTCCGCTGTCTGATTACTTAAGTGTGCAAGGATGGATTTTTAAAGACAGATTGGGATCTGCAATCTTCTATGAAAAAAATGATGAGAGTCTATCTGTTTGTTCCCGCATGCTGACCCGGCGCTACGTGGTGTATGAATTAGGAAATTAAAGGTCGCTACCCTAAAATCAGATTAAGCAAAAAGGGAGAACTCCTCCCAGGTCTACTTTGCCTCTTTGGCTACAGTAAAGGTTTTGATATCAGGAGAAGGGAAGATAAATCTTTTGGACTAAATATATGAAAGGCTAGTCTAAAAGATGCTTCACTAGATATTGAGATGGCTGCCCTAAGTTAGCGCCCGGCAAATGCGCGATGGGTGGGTGTACCCATAAGGGTATGTTCCGGAACTTTCCTTCCCATTGCATAGGCCAGATAGAAAGCACTGTTTATAAGCCCTATATGGGTGAAGGCCTGGGGAAAATTACCCAGAAAACGCCCGGTCTCAGGGTCAAGCTGTTCGGAGAAGAGGCCAACATGGTTTGCATGTTTTTTCATGTTTTCATAGAGCTCACAAGCTTCATCCACTCTGCCTGACATGGCGAGATTGTCTATTAACCAGAAAGTGCACAGGCTGAAAGCCCCTTCTTTTCCTGGCAGTCCATCATCCATCAGATACCGGTAGACAAAGCAGTTTTCAGTCAGCTGTTCCTGTACCTTGTTAATCGTCCCCTGAATCCTGGGATCATCAAACGGCAAAAATTCAAGCAGGGGGATCCTCAGGTTAGAAGCATCTATGGTGTCTGAATCATAAGATTGGACAAAAGAATTTAGCTCCTTATTGAATCCATGATTCAGGATGTCTTTTTGGACTTCTCTCTTTGATTTTTTCCATTTTTCAACATTTCCTTCCAAGCTGAATTTCTCAGCAAGTAGAATTGCTCTATCAAAGGTGACCCAGGCCATAACCTTTGAATAGACAAGTTGTTTTTTTCCGGTCCTTAATTCCCATATCCCATGGTCAGGCTCTTTCCAAATGTTGCATACATGTTCGGTAACGTTTCTTAAAAAGTCACGAATATGAGAGTTCAACCTTTCTCCTCGCCTTTCAAGCTCATAGGCTGTATTGAGGACTTCACCATAGGTTTCAAGCTGGTGCTGCTGTGCAGCTTCGTTTCCGACCCTTACCGGTGTGGACTTCCTGTAACCTTCCAGATGGCCCAGCTCAATTTCGGTTAGATCGCTTCGTCCATGAAGCCCATACATGATAGGTATATCATGCCCTTTTTTAAAGGCATGGGAAGTAACGTCTTCCATCCAATGCATAAAATCAGAAGCTTCTGCATTATGTCCAACGGCCGTTAACGCCTGTGCCGTCAGTGATGCATCCCTCAACCAGGAGAACCTGTAGTCCCAGTTCCGGACTCCTCCTATTGTCTCCGGAAGCGAGGTGGTGGGGGCAGCAGCAACAGCCCCGCTGTGGGCATTTACCAGTATTTTAAAGACAAGCTCTGAGCGTTCCACCATTGGCAGCCATTCGCCGGCCCAGCTCTTATTATGGCCTGCACCTTTCAGTTGTGTCCATTGCTCCCAGCTTTTCTTTGTACGGTATAATTCTTTTTCAACACTTTCTATTTTAGGGGTATCTGTACCGAATAAAGTTGAAAGTATCATTTGATGGCCTCTCTTCATGCTGAACTCGGCTATAATAAAATCACAGTTTTCATTTTTTCTGACAGAGGCATCCTCAAGGCCGTCAAGAGTCAATATATATTTCCCGTCTCTGGCTGTCCATTGCCCTCCCTGTTTTTCTATCCTGGTATCGGAGCGGCCATAATCAAATCTGGGAGACCATTCTACATCCACGACAATATCATCAATATGGCATTCTAAAATCCTTGCGATAATAGGCGGGGCAATGGATTTTGCAGCGGCTCTGCCATTTATATTCCCCGAAATAGGCATGAAGTCGGTGACTGTAAGTATCTTTCTTCCATCCCTTTTAAAAGTTGTACGGAGGATATTTGTATCTCCAATATATTCCTGGCTTGAAAAACTTTGTCCCTTTGGCTGTATTTTGAACCTTCCACCCTTCTTGTGGTCAAGGATAGCTGCAAAAACACTTGGGTCATCCAATTCGGGGAAGCAGCACCAGTCAATGGAGCCGTCCCTTCCCACAAGTGCTGCTGTCCTAAGATTTCCAATTACACCATAATCGGATATTTCTTTATAATTTTCGTCCATCAGGCTTTATTCCTACCCTTTAAGTATGGGAGTACATTCTTTCCAAAATCTCTAATATATTTTTTCTGCCAGACATTTACATTATGGAGGTATAATTCTTCAAATCCCATCTGTATAAAACTATTTAGCTCTTCTATCATTACTTCCGGATCGGAAGAAATGATAATGTGCTCTTTGAGGTCTTCTTTTTTTACTACCTTTGCGGCTGTATCAAACTCTTCGGGAAACCTGAGGGTCGACTGGATATCGCTTCCAAATACATTGGTCTTCCACTGTTCCCATGCACCGGAAAGTGCCTGCTCGTAATCAGGGGCATATGATAGCTGGACCTTTAAGAAAATTGGTTTATCTCCACCCTTTTCTCTGAAGGCTCCAACTATCTCTTCAAGCTCATTAAGCGGCCTTGAGATGGTAATCATACCATCTGCCCAGGAGCCTACCCACCCGGCTGTCTCTGCAGAAATGGCTGCACCGATTAACAGTGGGGAGTGAGGTGGCCTGGTAAATAGACGTGCTTCCTCGATAAAAACATGGCCGAAATGAGTCACCCTCTCCCCCTTCCATAATTTCCTTATTATTTCACTGCATTCAAAAAGCTTCTTATTTCTCAATAATTTTGAAGGCCATACCTCTCCAGTTATCGCTTCATTAAGGTTCTGGCCGCTGCCTATTGATAACCAGAAGCGGTCTGGAAACATTTCCAAAAGGGTGGCAGATGCCTGGGCAACTATAGCTGGATGCATCCTGTAGCCTGGAGTTGTGACTATTCCAAAAGTCATCTTCTCTGTAATCGAAAGAGCTGCACCGAGCCAGCTCCACGAAAAGCCGCTATGTCCCTGTTTTAAGCTCCATGGAAAAAAATGGTCCGAGGAGAGTACCGCCTCAAATCCTGAGGTTTCTGCAAGTTTTACCAGTTCCAGCAGTTTGCCTGGTGAAAACTGTTCATGTGAGGCATGATAGCCTATCCGCATATTTTTCCCCTAAATATTACAACGGCTTTCTGGCAATAAGATGAAATGCCCAGTTACTTAAATATAGAAAATATGGTGTCATACATCAATAAAGTTTTTTTTAGGGCCCTTTAAACAGGAAAAATCTCCCCCTGTAAGGGTTAGATTTAATCTATTGGGAAATGCTTAGATTAAGGCTATCACAATATTAATATCTACTGTATTATTAGAATAAAAATTTAGTAGCCTTCGAGGTTTTTTCTATTAAAGCTTATATCCAGAAAAACTTAGGTAATAGCGAAACTGGCTAAAGAGGCAGGGTTGAAAGGGGATTAGGATGAGCGATAATATTGTAAAAGAGCAGGGGGAATTCCATAAAGAGGTATCTGAACTTATAGAAATAATTGAAAACATTTGGCTATCTATTAAAGCCCGGGAGGCAGCTGCTGATAAGCTTGTCAATATTGGCGGTGAATTGGCTATCAAGGCTTTGTCCTTGCTGGCAAAAAACAAAGAGATCGCAGTAAGAGCATTAGCATATGCATCTCTACGTAATATGGTAACTCAGCTACCTGAAGGGAAAGTTAAGTTTTTAGAAAGGGCATCTAAAAAATATGACAGGGATTTAAAGACAATCAAACAGCAAACCAAACCACTAAATTCAGCACTAAAATCTGCTGAAATTTGGGGTAAAAAGAACGGTTATCCTTTATATGAGAAATATCCGCAATACGAAAAAATCCATATGATTGGTGAGAAAATCAATCAAATAGGAGGGCATAGCGGAATGTGGATACCCTACAATAATATCCTAGAAAATAATCGTATGGCTGCAAGCTTCCTAGAGGGTATGTGGCATGGTATAGGAACCTGGCAGAGGTAACTTTTTTATTAGTTTATTATAACAAGGTGAGGCCCAGGTTAATTATGCAGATATGGTGCAGCAGTAAAACTTTTTCCTTTGAATAACGGCAGCATATAATTTATATTTATCATAGTCAGTACATCTACTGCTGCCTCATAATTTCTCTCATTATTTGAACCTTGAAAACTAGAGGAGTTGGCACCTTAGATGATGATATGAAGAACCTCTTTCTAGGAAATCTGACCAAAGATAAGGATTGGGACAAACCGAGATCTCTATGGCTGTAAACAAAAACTTCAACAGCAGCCGGGGAGCAAATATTCAAGACCGTAGATTATGTGTCTTTGAGCTGCTTTAATACACTTGCCCATAACTGTGCTTGTAGTTTAAAGAAGGGCAGCAGGGTACTGGTAGCCAGCTTATAGTTTGACGAAGTGATGGTACCTGGAAACTGTGTACTTATGCCCTGAAGGGAAATGGGCTTTAAAAACAAAAAGTTTTTAAAATAATAGAAATGGTAGTAAACGGTCAGTAGAAGTTTCCTCCTGGTTGAAGTCTGCCCCATGCTTTTAAATTTATAGAATGCCTCTCCTTGGAACTCTTTTACATTCCTGGGAAGTTCTGTTTTTGCAAATCAT
>PWSB01000148.1 GCA_003563375.1 Actinomycetota bacterium
CCACCATGAAAAGGGTTCTTGCTTCCTTATTTAATAAGTGGGATCGGAAAATTATATTTTTTTATTTTATCTAATTCCAAACCATCCAAATGCATTTTATCAAATTTTTAAATATTTAGTCATCCCTTTTAGCCTCAGATTCTTTGAGGGAAGCCTGATAATCTTTTATTTTCCTATTGACCAGATAATTGATACTGTCTTCAGGGTAGGTCCCGTCTTCCTTTTTTTCACCAGCAGGTCTTCCGGTGAGTATTTCTATGGCCTCTTCCACATCGGATACAGACCAGATATGGAATTTACCCTCTTTTACAGCATCAATTACCTCTTGTTTTAACATGAGGTTATCAGTATTGCTCTCAGGTATTATAACTCCCTGCTCCCCATTTAGGCCTTTAGCTTTACAGACATGGTAGAAGCCTTCAACTTTTTCATTGACACCGCCAATAGCCTGCACCTGGCCGTTCTGGTTTATGGAGCCCGTGACTGCTATATTCTGCTTAATGGGAACCTCTGATAATGCGGAAAGGATAGCATAAAGCTCAGCACCTGAAGCACTATCCCCTTCCACCCCTCCATAACTTTGTTCAAATACAAGTCTCGCTGAAAGGTTAAATGGTTTATTCTGGGCATATTTTTTAAGCATGTAACCGCTTAGGATCATTACTCCCTTGCTGTGGACAGGTCCCCCAAGCTTAGTCTCCCTTTCTATGTCAACTATGCCTTCTTTTCCTATGCCTACAGTAGCTGTGACCCTGGAGGGTCTTCCAAAAGAATAATCTCCTATGTTTATAAAGGATAGCCCATTTACCTGCCCCATCTCTTCCTTGTCTATATCTATGAGTATTACCTCTCTCTGGATCATCTCATGCACCTTTTCTTCCAAAAGATTGGACCGGTAAATTTTCTGCTCTATAGCTTCTGTAATATGTTTGGCTTCTATATATTTTGATCCGCCACTCTTTGCATAGTGGTTTGCTTCCAGCAGCAAATCTCCGATTTCAGAGAACTTTGTTGAAAGTTTTTTTTGGTCAGATACAAGGCGCGAACCATATTCTATTGTCTTTGCGATAGCTGATGCATGAAGATGCTTTAATTTTTCCTTATCCCTGAAAGTGCAGATGAAAGATGCATAGTCATTTATGGTCTTTTTCTTTTTATCCATGGACCAGTCATAATCAGCCTTTATCTTAAATAGTTTTCTAAAATCCTGGTCATAGTTGAAAAGTAGATTATAGAGGATGGGCCTCCCGATCAAAATTATTTTTATATCCAGTTTAATAGGTTCGGGTTTTAAGCTTTTGGTAGTGATCAGGCTCAGCCTTTCCACAGCTTCCTCTATTTCGATCTTTTCATCCCTCAAAGCTATCTTCAGGCTGTCGTAGGAAAGGAAATTTTTTAGAAGCCCTTCCACCGGTAGGATAAGGAAACCCCCATTTGCACTATGGAGAGAGCCATTCCTTATCATGGTAAAATCCGTTGTGAGCAATCCAAACTGTGTCTCCCGCTCTATCTTTCCGAAAAGATTCCCATAATTAGGATTATGTTCTATTATCACCGGGGCTCCTTCAGAATCTGAGTTGTCAACCACAACGTTTACCTCATATTTTCTAAAAGGTTTTTCCTTCATCCAGGGGAATGCCATCTGTGTTTGTTTCTTTTTATCTTTATCCATAAAAAGCTCAAGGTTGTCCAATATATCCTCTTTTACTTCATCAATATATGTAACCACTGCATCTGTTTCGCTGTATTTTTCTTTCAGTTCATCAACCAGCTCCCCGATGGTATAAATAGCAACATCATTATTTAATTTTTTAATATCTTCTTCCACCTTCTTATCAAGTTTTTTTACTTCAGTCATTGTATTTTTTAGCTCTTTACTGAGCTGGGTCCTTTTTTGCTGGATTTTGTCCCTATCCTCTTTTTCCATGGCCATAAACTCTTCTTCATTCATGATCTTGTTGTCTACCACCGGCAGGATAAATAATCCAAAAGCTGTCTGCTTTAGCACAAATCCCTCGTTTTTGGCTTTTTCCTTCAGGTGGGAAATCATCCTGTTTTTATGCTGTTCTGTATTTTTGGTTATATTCTCGATCTTCTGGGCATAGTCCTTGCTCATAAAAGCTTTGGGAAGAAGTTCGCGTATCTGGCTTATGAATTTAGACATATCCTGCTTAAATTTTTTGGCATTGCCAGCCTTTAGCCTGATGGCTTTAGGCTGATAGGAGTTTTTGAAGTTATTGACATAGCACCAGTCGTAAGGAACAGGTTTTTGTTTTGCAAGCTCATTGACAAAACTTTTTACACTGGTAGTCCTGCCTGTACCGGACAGCCCCGAGACAAAGATATTAAAACCTTTTTCTTCGATGTTTAAGCCAAAACGAAGGGCCTTGACTGCCCTGTCCTGGCCTATAATGCTTTCAAGCGGTTTTAGGTCTTCGGTGCTTTCACAATCGATATCCCTCTCTGACATGATCCCTGCTAGTTCCGTATGTTTTAATTCTCTGGCCATTCTCCCCCTTTGGTAAAGTAACTTATTATGTCATTATATAATAAAGATAATTAAATGATTAATGTAAAAAAATAAGGCGGAAAACAGCGGTTATCCTACCAGGCTGTAGATGAGATAAACTATGACCGCTACCACAATAAGTCCTACTATTATAAGGCATCCGGGACTTTTAAACATAGGTCCAAGCATATCCTGCGGGGAGGGCTGCTGACCGGCTTTATTCTGTTCTTTGGGCTTAAAATCTTCTTTTAGGCTGAAACCGCAGTATGGGCAGAGGTTAAAATCGTTTTGTATAGGTTTTTTACATTCAGTGCATATTTCTTTACCCATCTTTTTTAAAAGCCTTATCTTGGTATCTACATCCTTATCTTTTAAGTTAAACACGTTCTTTAACTTATCAAGGACCTTTTGTTCTTTTTTTGTTATCTCTGAATCCTCAAAGAATTTAATATAAGTCTGTGCATAAAGCTCCAGGATATCTTCGGTGTCAAAATGCCTAAGGGTTTCTATTTCTTCTCCTGAAAGATCTTTGTAGACTAGTATATCTTCTTCGATTTTATCAAATTTTTTATCCAATGCTTCGTCGCATTCTTCGCAATATAGGGAATCTGCGTCCTCCGGCAGTTCCTTTCTGCATAATTTGCACTTATCAACCATTTTTTCTCCAATCTGGTCTGGCTATTGATTATAAAAGCTTTCGGCTCCAAATGGTTATTTTAAAATAATTTCTGTAATATCTCCAATATTTTTTCCGATGCCCGTTTATCAAGCGGCTGGTTTTCATTTCCGCATTTTGGAGAATATATGCAGGCCGGGCAACCATGTTCACAGCTGCAATCCCTTATAAGTTCGTGGGCCATGGTGGCAAGCCTCCCAAAAAGTTCAAATGCCTTTTCAGATAAGCCGATTCCTCCTTTGTAGGCATCATATATGAATATGGACGGTTTCTGGTTGGGTGCATAGAAAGGGTAAGAACCCCCGCCGACATCCCAGCGGTCACACATCACCAGCAAAGGCATAAGGGCTATCATCCCGTGCTCTATGCCGTGAAGCCCTCCTCCGAAATCCATCCCCTGGCTGTTTAAGGCCAACCTGATACCATCCGGGATGGTAAACCAAAGGCCTATGGTATCAAACTCCAACGGCGGCAGGTCAAGCGGGTCTGTGCTCAGGACCCTGTCATATTTTATGGTCTTGTATCCAAAAAAGTTTTCCACCACTTCGATCTTTCCAAGGCTGATGCAAAAACCTTCCTTTTTATGCTCTTTGATATTCTCCAGTATGGTTACCTTTACATCGTTTAAGGCATCGGTATAGTAATCAAGGTCATCCTTTTCAACGGTTATAAGTTTTTTGTCAAGATCAAAATCTTTGACCAGATAAGTTACTCCGCGGTGGAGCATCACCGCTCCTTTATGGGCTTCCCGGTAGGCTTGGGCGGTGCTCATGGTCTCAAGAATGCTTCCCTTCCAGATTATCTTAAACCTGTCCCCCTGTCCGCTTTCAAGGCTTACCAGGCTGCTTGGATATTGCTTTCCGCAGTATATCCAGCCGTTTTCAGTCTTCCTCATCAACCTGTTGTCCCCAAACTCATCTAAAAGTGCTAAAGCCTTAGAGTCAAAATATTTGGAATCCAGTTCCTCCCTTATGGGGAGCTCTGCAGAGGCACACATCAGCTGGCCGGAGTTTATATAAGGGTTTGTAAGGTCTACGACCGCATTTTCAGCAGCTCCCTCCAATAGGTAAGACGGATGTTTCATAAGGTACTGGTCCAAAGGATTCTGAAATGCTACAAGGATTACCAGGGATTCCCCGGTCCCCCTTCCCGCCCTTCCAGCCTGCTGCCGGGTGGATATAATAGTACCCGGAAAGCCTGAGATCAAGACCGCATCGAGGGAACCGATGTCGATTCCGAGCTCCAGTGCATTTGTGGATATTATCCCCAATAAGCGGCCGCTCCTTATATCCTGTTCTATCTTCCTCCTTTCCGGGGGAAGATAGCCTGCACGGTAAGAGGTTATACGTTTTTCAAGGCCGCTTCCCTTAAGGGCATCTCCGGCCCACTTATTGATAAGTTCTGCCATTTTCCTGGATACTGTAAAACATAGTGTCTGTATGCCCCCTCTGATGAGGGCGCAAAACAGGCTGGTGGTCTCCTGGTGGGCAGAATAGGAGCCGATACAATCGTAATAGGGGTTGTATAGAATAAATGTCTTTTCTCCACTCGGGGAGCTGTCTTGATCTATCCAATCAAACTCCAGGCCGGTTAGCCTTGAGGCAAATTCCCGGGCATTTGCCAGGGTAGCTGTAGAGATTATAAATTGGGGAGATGAGCCGTAAAAATCAAGGATCCTTCTCATCCTCCTCAGAAGCAGGGCGATGTTAGACCCAAATACACCTCTGTACTGGTGTGCTTCATCGATCACCACATACTTTATGTTTTTGTAAAATCTCTCCCATTGATAATGCCAGGATAAGATATGGTGTATCTGATAAGGATTAGACAGGATGATCCTTGAGTTTGACCTTATCCGGGGCCTTTTGGATTTTGGGGTATCCCCATCATATATCTCTGCTTTGAGACTGATCCCGGTAATCTTTTCCATTTCCTTTATTTTTTTTAGCTGGTCGTTTGCCAGGGCTTTGGCGGGATAGATATATAATGCACAGGCTTCGGGTTCATCCCGTAGTTTTTCAAACACAGGTATATTAAAACTAAGGGTCTTCCCCGAGGCAGTAGGAGTGGTGATCATTAAGTTTTTGCCCTCCAGCAGTATATTTATAGCTTTGCACTGATGGTCATAAAGCTTGATGTTTTTCTCATCCAGGAAAGCTTTTAGCATTTTGCTAAGCCCCGGGACTTCTCCGTATAAAGGCTTTTTGGGGCTAAAGACCCCTACATGCTCTATCCTGGGAGAGAACCGCTGTTCGGATTTTAACCTGTCTAAAAAATCTAGTATTTTTCCCATTCCAGATGAAGCTTAGAAAAGACAGAAGCCAGTGATACCAAATCCTGCCGGTTATGGTGTATAAGGGGGACCAACGGCCCGATATTTTTTTGGTCTAAATAGTGGAGGTAAAACTCAGGGACCAAAAAACCGGGGATATCCTGCTCTCTTTCTATGTTAAGGAGATTTTTTTCCAGATAGGTAAGTTTAAAACTGGAAAACCTGCCTTTTAGCATATGCCTGCAGAAATACAGCATATCAAAATTAACCCTTTCCAGGTCTGGCTCAAGCCTGTAATAACGGTGGCGCTGCTTTATAAAAGGGATATCGAACATGGCACCGTTAAAGGTTATAAAAGCACTTTTGCTGGTTATATTATTTTTTAGGGACAATAGAAGGCCGGCTTCTTCCTCATAATCCCTGGCCAGGTACTGTTTTACCAGGATTTTACCTTTTTCTATTCTTGCAGTCCCCATAAGGATAATAGGCATGTTTGAAAGCCCCAGAGTCTCGATGTCCAGGATCAGAAAATCCTTATGGTCATTAAAAGAAGAAAGGCAAAAAAAATGGGGATGTGACTTCGAAAGCCATCTGCACAGCCACCCAATAAGGTTTTCCTGGTCCAAATTTTTTAGAAAATCAATAAACTGTTTTGCTTCTTTTCTGTATCTTGGATGGGAGGCAAGTTTCTCAATAGTGTCATATCCTTGCAATTTGAGTTTTTTTTCTGTTATTTTCCCGATTCCATATATAAGTTTCAAATCAGAAAGAAGGCTTTCTACGGCTCTATTTTTGTCAGGCTTTGTAATCGTCCCGTCCACGCTGCTTTCGATTAAAAAGCATGGTCCCATCCCGGTATCAATCTGCCTGCCCCCAAAGACCTCTTCTAAACATCTCCCCTTATAATCCCGGACCAGCCTGTCCTTTAAGGTTACATATTCTTCTTCTTCCCTTTTCCATCTTTGGACGTATTTTCTCCCAATATGTATCAACTGCCCGCAGTTATTGCAGTAATTATCAAATTCATCTACGTCTATCCTACAATTGCCGCAGAGCATCCCGGTCAATCACCCCTCAAAAGACTTGCGTATTCCTGCACGACATCCCCTGTAAATTTCTCCATTCCTTCCCTGGTTTTTAAATGGCATACCAGGCCTTTTATTACATTATAAGGTGCTGTAGCTATATCGGCACCGGCAAGCGCCGATTCCCTGAGTTGTCTTGTATTCCTTATGCTGGCAGCAAGCACCTTGGTGCCTATCCCATACCTATTAAAAATCTTTACTATTTTTCTCACCAAATCTATTCCTGACAGGATGCCGTTATCGTCTAACAGCGTGCTCCCCTGGGTGATCCCTTCAGAAGGGAAATAATCTTCTTTTTTGAAAGTGATGCCTGCCCTCTTCCTTATATGGTCATCTATCCTGCCTACAAAAGGGCTTACAAAGCTTGCTCCTGCTTTAGCTGCAAGGAGTGCCTGTTCAGGGGTAAAGATGAGGGTGCAGTTGATGGGGATACCTTCTGAAGCCGCGGCCTTTATTGCTCCTACAGCATCAAAATCATTTTCTTTGTCTCCGAAAGCGCAGTTAACAGGTATTTTTACATATACATTGTTGGCAACTGGATTAAAAAGGTCATAAAGCCTCCTTGCTTCATCTATCATCTGCTGTTCGTCCAGGCCGATGACTTCAAGGCTTACCGGAAGGCCAGGCACCGTATTTAGTATCTTTTTAATATAATCTGCCATGTTGATCTTAGCCTTACCGCTTTTTCTGATGTTCTCAACAGCTTTTTTTACCAGGCTGGGATTCAGGGTCACACCATCAAGTATCCCGTAAGACTGTATTTCTTCGATCTCTTCCAGGATCCCGCTGTCTAAAAATAATCTCATGTCTGTTCTCCAAGCCCTCTTATTTTATCTATTATCTTAGTTGAGGATATGCCTTCATAATCAAGCAATTGTTCTGGTCTGCCGCTTTTGGGCATCTTTTTTACGGCCAGGATATGTACAGGAGACCCCTTGCCTGAGACAGCACTGCACACCGCTTCCCCCAGGCCTCCTTCGGCAAAATGATCCTCAACTGTGACAATGGCCTTAGTCTCGGCTTGAGCTCTTAGAAGGGTTTCCGTGTCAATAGGTTTGATGCTGTACATGTCTATAACCCTTATCAATATGCCCTCATTTTTTAAGCTGTAATAAGCCTTTAGAGCCTGGTGGACAGTTATACCGGCGCAGCATACTGTAAAAAGGTCATCAGGGCTTGATTTTAAGGTCTTGCTTGAACCTATTTTAAACACTTCTGACCTGTCATAAATTATGGGGGTTTCCATCCTGGTGGTCCTCATGTATACATTTCCCTTATGCCCGGCCGCTGCCTCCATGAGCTTTACCGTAGATATCCCATCTGAAGGGTAAAGGACTACCATATTCAAATGTGCTCTAAACATAGC